>JAHEYM010000078.1 GCA_023251595.1 Bacteroidota bacterium | reverse complement strand
ATCCGTGCCATGAGAAATAAAATTTTTATAAGTCATGCCAACCCTGACGATAATGATCAGGCGAGATGGCTCGGACTTCAACTTATGACTTTGGGTTATGAAGTTTGGTGCGATGTATTTAACTTGAAAGGTGGCGAGAAATTTTGGTCTGAAATTGAGAACGAAATACGAAACAATACTTGCAAATTCCTATATATTCTTACAAAAAACTCGAATCAGAAAGGCGGTTGTTTAAACGAATTATCCGTTGCAGAAGCAATTGAAAAACAAATAGAAGATAATCGTTTTATAATTGCCTTGCATTTTGATTCGGAATTAAACCATGATTCCGTAAACATCAATCTGAAACGTAAGATTGATTTAAACTTCAGATCAGATTGGCAAGAGGGTTTGAAGGACCTGTTGAAGATTTTTAATGAAGAACCAAAAGCGATAATTAAGGAAACTCCCGATTTTGCTTTTATTCAAAATTACTGGGCATCAATTTATTTGAATAATCGAAAGGCTATTGAAAAGGAAGAAACCTACACTTCAAATTGGTTTCCTTTCATAGGTTTTCCTGAAAATTTGTACTTGCATAATTTTATAGGCATACTCCCTACACCATTTTATTGGAATAAAATGTCTTTCCCGACAATGGGTTATAAAAAACACACCGCTACTTTTGGTCTGGTATCTGACTTCAATGAACAAATTCCAAAAACCAGACATTACGATCATAAAAAAACCAGAATTTATAATGTTGCCAGTATTCTGAACGAAAATTTCGAAGACGACTTTATATCCAATAAAACACTTCGCAATCTTATTAATCATTTAGTCGGCACCGGTTTTATAAATACAATGAAACAAAAAGCTTTGATACCATATGAAATGTCAAACAAAACCTCGTTTTGTTTTCGTGAGGATGTAAATGACGAGAAAAAATTTGGTCATGGCCAGCTTGTCGGTAAAAGAAAGGAACGTAAATGGCATTTTGCCATAAGCGGTTTTCCTGATTTAATTCATAATGTTTTTGTTCTACAATCTCATATTTTACTTTCAGAGAACGACGAACTAGTACCTTCAAAACGCATACAGCAATCAGGAAGGAGAAAACAAGGTGCAAATTGGTGGAATAAGCATTGGAAACACAAACTTCTCTCGTCAGTTTCAAATATTGTTGATGAAGATGGTGTCTTCCGAATTAACGTCACTCCGAACAATTATGTCTTAGTGAGCGGTGAACCACTAAATTTCACTAGCCATATTAGTTACAATGATCCAGATGAAACAAAGGAAGCACTTGACGATTATCCTGATGAAGAAGAAATGATAGATGCAGAAACTACACTGGCAGATGCGTGAATTAACAAAAATAGAGGAACCCAAAATTTTATTTGGTTACAACCAGAAGTTAGAGGACCCAAGGGATGGGCTTACTATTTTCGGACCTTTGGAAAATCTCCGACCCTATGGCATAATAAGTGGAGTTGTAAGCACGAAGGACGGTTTGGAGAAATTCAAAAAATTTCTGAAAGAGATAGCGAAGCCTATTTACAACAGAGATAATATCTCTCGACCATTTTTCCCGGGTTTTAATTCCGTTTTTAAAATGGAATGGTCCGCAGACAAAATTTATCATATAAATATTGATGAACAAGAGTTGGGAAAATGCCTCTATCATGAAGATGCACATACAAGAACTTTCAATACTGTCTCGCTTTTCTCTGATAAAATTATTACAGCAAAAAAGGATGATCATCCCGACATAAACCTTTGGGTTGTAATTATCCCCGATGCTATTTATGAATCATGCAGACCGCAAGCAACCATCAAAAAAGAAACTGTTGTAACAAAGAGAGTAATAACAAAAGGGCAAGCCAAAAAACTGCTAACGCAGCCGGAACTTTTTGAAGAAAGAAACAAGGCAGCCGAACCTTTTGCCTTTGAAGCAAATTTTCACAATCAGTTAAAAGCGCGATTACTCAAATATACATTACCTTCTCAGGTAATTAGAGAAAGTACTCTTTCTCCTCAGGAATACTTAAATGCATTCGGACTACCCAAACGGGATTTCTCGAAAATTCGTGGACATTTGGCCTGGTCAATTTCTACAGCGGCATTCTATAAGACAGGAGGTAAACCGTGGAAGTTGGCTGATATCAGAAGAGGTGTTTGCTACATTGGTCTTGTTTATAAGAAAGATGAAAGGAGTACTGACCCACGAAATGCTTGTTGTGCAGCACAAATGTTTTTGGATAGTGGTGATGGTTTCGTTTTTAAAGGCGCTGTTGGTCCTTGGTATAACCCAAAATTCGGTAATTTCCATTTAAAAAAACAGCAAGCAAAAGAACTCATTAAAATTGCCGTAGAAACCTACAAAGAAATTGAGGGCGTTTATCCAGATGAATTATTCATTCATGCGAAGACGAAGTTTGATAACTTGGAATGGGAAGGATTCAAGGAAGGAGCGGGAGAAAAAACAAACATTGTTGGAATTACAATTAAAGAAAAAGCTCCGCTGAAAATTTTCCGTAGCGATAGTAAATTTCCCATTCTTAGGGGTTTGTCATATATAAATACTCCTACATCTGGTTATCTGTGGACAATTGGTTTTGTTCCTAAACTGGATACTTCACTTGCATCAGAGGTTCCTAATCCGCTTTATATTGAAATTTCAAAAGGCGAGGCTAGTATCATACAAGTCTTGCAAGACGTACTTGCACTCACAAAACTTAATTACAATGCCTGCATTTACGCTGATGGGAAACCGGTAACTCTTCGTTTCGCTGATGTAATTGGAGATATATTAACTGCTGCTCCACTTGATAAGAATGAAGCACCTCCTCTCTCATTCAAATACTATATCTGAGTTTTGTCAGTATTTAGATAAATAAACTGATCAAAACCCTAACTAATAATTCCATGTATGGCAGAAAATAATCTAACAGATAAAATGAGACTTGAAAGTTGGGATAATTCATTCTACAGTTTTGGGACTGCTTATATTTTTAACAAAAGAGCTCAGCGTTTTTCTGCTTACGTAAATTTATTGAAAGTTTTTGGAATAGTCGTTCCGGTAACTGTTGGCGCAACAGCAATTGGTTATGGGATGGATTCTTCCTTGCTAAAGCTGGTAATTAATTTAGCTATCCCATTATCAATATTGCAGCTTATGATCTCTGTGCTTGCTGTAATCTATAAATGGGATGATGAACTTGCTTACTCGTACGAATCCAGTAACGCCCATAGCTATTACTTTCAAGAATTCAAATTAATCGGCAATTTACCAATAACAGATGAAAACGAGTTGAAAAGAAAATTTGATGTCTTAGTAGCAAAATTGCAGTCAAGAGCTGAACAAGACGATAAACATTACATCAAAGAATGGGAAAATAGAATGGGAATGAAATATTCGTTAAGGCAGCATCAGAAAAAATGCGTCGGATGCGACGAAATCCCGGTATCAATGAACTCAACAAACTGCTACATTTGTGGTAAATATGATAACTTTACAACTAAAATTTTTAGATTATGACTGACAAACAAAAAATTGTTTTGAAAGGACTTTTAGAACTAACTCTAGCTGAAAGAAATGAAGTATTTCATGAAGCTAATAATTTCAAAGACAAGTCACTCTCAGATAAGCAATGGTTGACTGAGACACTTGAAAAAGCACAGAAGACCTTAGGGCCAATAAGTGGCGCGGCATGCCCATGCTGTGGTCGCGGTCGATAGGAGTATAGCTCCTTCAGTTGCCTTTAGTTGAAATCTCATCTCATTTAGGATGGTCTCTGCGTTTTTTATGGGGATGTGTTGCGATTGTTATCCCTTTTCCAAGTAATTTGTTCAGTGACTCATTGTTCATCGGATTCTGTAACCGTTTGTTATTTTCCCAGCTACTTACGGTACTAGCATCTACATTTAGGAGTTTTCCTAAACCTTCCAGGCATAACCCATGTTCAAACCTGTACTTTTTAACCTGACCACCGATGGTATTTGTATCAAATGTGTACGGATTGTAACCTAGAAACTTTATGATCTCCGGTACAAAGTGAACCTGTGGCTTTGCCTGATCAGTCTCCCAAAGGGTGATGCAGTCAGTTGTCACCTTTAGGAGTTTAGCAACGTCAGATTGCAGTAGATTTAAGTTTAACCGTCTTGCTCTTAAGTGGTTACCTATGTTCTTTAGCTCCCTCGGGTAGTTCGGAGGCAGTGGCTTTCTAACCAAACCCTCCTGTCGGGAAAAAGGCAACGCAAGGATGTCCTTGCGGATATTATAATCACCCCGACAAAGATTGTGTCTGCGGTCCCGGCATCGTTCGGAATTATTTAAATAAAGTTTCAGGACCATTATTAGATCGGATAGATATACATATAGAGGTAACACCGGTTCCATTTTCGCAATTAGCGGATATGCGTCCGACAGAAAATTCTGAAGTAATTCGGAAACGCGTAATTGCAGCGAGAGAGATTCAATTAAAAAGATTTGAAGGACATCATGGTATTCATTGTAATGCTATGATCAGCGCAAAACTTCAAAGAAAAGTTTGTCGACTAACAGATGGTGGAATGGCAGTTTTAAAAACCGCGATGGATCGGCTTGGATTATCAGCCCGCGCGTATGATAGAATATTAAAAGTATCGAGAACAATTGCGGATTTAGCCGGTAGCGATGATATACAAACAGAGCATTTAGCGGAGGCAATACACTATCGTAGTTTGGATCGGGATGGCTGGGCGGGGTGAAATTAGTGAATAGTGAATAGTGAATAGTGAATAGTGAATAGTGAATAATTGGAAATACTCTTTAAATTGCAATCATTTCTTTGCGCCTTTTCGTCTTTGCGGGATAAATTTTTTACGAACGCTTATATTTTCTGCAGTACTTAAATAAACATTATTTTACTGCCCGCAAAGACGCAAAGGCGCAAAGTTTTAAATCTAAATATTTTTGTATCTTAAAAAATAATATACTATGAATGAAAATGAAATTTCAAAAATTCTTGTGGATATTTTTTACAGGATTCACACAACTTTGGGACCAGGTCTTCTAGAATCCGTTTATGAAGAAATTATTTGTTATGAATTGGATAAAACACATATCCAATATACCAGACAAAAGGTAATTCCAGTTATCTATGATGAAATCAAAATGGATATTGGATTCAGAGCAGATATTATTGTTGAAAACAGAGTAATTGTTGAAATAAAATCAATCGAAAATATTGCTCCTGTTCATCCTAAAGTGCTAAGAACTTATCTCGTGTTGACAAATTTAAAATTAGGTTTGCTTGTCAATTTCAATGTTGCATTAATTAAAGACGGAATTACACGTGTAGTGAATGGCCTATAATTTATAGAGTTAGCAAGCGCTCTTTGCGCCTTTGCGTCTTGGCGGGATAAAACTGAGTACCGGCACGGGCAAGCTGGTGGAAGCCTACCCGTACCAATATTGTGTACTCAAATTAATAAGAAATTTTATTTTTTCATCATCATCATTTTACCACTGTAGACAACGGTCTCCGTGATCATTTTATATATATATATTCCGGCTGGCAATTCACTTCCTGAGAATTCAACATTGTACTCTTTTGAACCCTGAACTTCACCATTAAATAAAGTTTGAATATATTTACCTGATACGTCATAGATATCGATCTTCAGATTGCCATCGGTAACGGGAACAAAACGGATAACGGTTCGGTCTGCAAATGGATTGGGATGAATACTGTGGATGGGGTTGTTGTTCGTTACATCTTCCGCCAAATCATTCTGTGTATCATTTCCCACTCTTGCATTCGCGAAGTTGCAGATATCGCAATGAGTTGATGAATTGAATGTTACATAATTCGAAGCATGAATATTTCCGGCAATATATAAACCCGTACAAACAGTCGGCTTGTTATTGGTTCCTCTTATATTAAGATGACCAGATCCATTTACTCCTGCCGGACAATTCACATATATATTTCCATTGAAAGTAGTACCAGACTTAATATCTGCTTGTCCGTTTGAAGATGCACTTCCCGATCCGCCTGATGATCCTGATCCGCCATTCGTGCCTGCAACCATCCATTGTACAGTTTGGCTTGTTGGATTTATATTGTTACTGCCTCCTATATGCATCTGTTCGCGAATACGTAATTCGGTACATTGATTAAATCGCACGGTTGCATTATCCTGTGTGGTGAAGTTTCTGACATTCACTACAGAAAAACCTGAGAATATCACAGTTGCACCTCTCCCAATATTAATATTTCCGTAGTTCGACGCAGTCAATGTTACCGTTGCATTATTCGGAATATTTGTGTTTGAAGAAATTGTTGAAGCGCTCGTACGGAATGATGGCATTGCAACAGTGGAAGCTGATGTTGTACGCGTTCCATTTATTACCGAACCACTATTCACGGTAATCCCGGCTGCTTTTACAAATCCATTCACCACACTCGACTCATGAATTTTGACGCTACCATTTGTATTCGTCACACCAATACCGCCATTCACTGTGCTATGATGTAAGTGAACATCTTTTCTCGCGAGTAAAACATGTGAAGACAAATTATTTGAAGCAGAGATTGTAACTGTGGAGTTGACCGAATTAGCACATCCTTTCGTGTCAGTTATTACAACATTATATGATCCGTTTCCAACAGTTACTGAAGCAGCACTTGCCCCGGTTGACCATATATAGTTATGATTTCCTGTTCCACCGGAAGAAGCCACAGTCAATACTTTCAGATCACCCTGACAATTGACAGAAATATCTGACTGGGAAATGGTGCCGGCAATCGCAGGATTTCTTGTTACAGTTTGAGTACAAGAACTACTTTCGCCTTGTGAATCAGTTGCAGTCCAAATTACATTAGTAATTCCCACCGGAAAAGTCGATGGTGCATTATTGGTTATGACAACAGCACCTTCTCCATTTACTGAAGATGCATTTGCTAAAGCGACCACTTCACCATAACATACATATATATTTGATGGGCAAGTTATCTGAACTGGTAGCGAAGGACCGTTCACAGTAATTGTTTGCGATGCATTGCTATGATTTCCGCAAGCATCAGTTGCAGTCCAGGTACGTGTATATATAGTTGAAGTTCCTGAAATCGTCGAACTTGTTGTGCTAGTCAATGTCGGTGTACTACATGCATCCGTTGCGGTTGGGGTACTCCAAACCGGTGTAGCAGGACTCGTAATCGTTGAATTTGCACCGACTCCGGAAATTGTTGGTGGTGTAATATCTTCAGTCCATGATATCGTGCGGCTAACGGCTATAGCAGCGTTTCCATTATTGTCAGACACATTCCAGGTTCTTGTTTGTGAACGGGAACAACCATTTATTACAATTGCTCCGTCCAATGATGACGGAGTTCCTATAATACAATTATCGGTTGCAGTTGCTGTTCCGAGCGCAGCATTAATTGTTGCAGAAGAGGGATTGCAACCAACATTAGCATTGTTCGCTGTTGAACCTGTTGCAGTAATAACCGGTACTTGATTATCTACAATTGTAACTGCAAAAGTGCAACTCGTAGTTCCCTGATCATTTGTTGCGGTTGCCGTTACTGTTGTAGTTCCCACATTAAATGAACTTCCTGAAGCAGGAGAATATGTGATTGTCGGCGCTGGTGTTCCTGTTGCTGTGGCTGTGAAAGAAACAGACGCTGAACATCCACTTGCGATAACAGATGTATCGGAAGGACATGATATTGAAGGTGGAGTTCCTTGCACAATGGAAACAGGTACGGGAACCCTTGCCGACTCGCAGCCATTGCTGTTGATGGCACTGACATAATAAGTTGCGCCACTTGTCAGAACCGGAGTAATGAAAGATGGTCCTGTTCCTAACAAGGATCCGCTATTTGCATCATCCCACCAGCGGGCACTTCCGCCATTACTCGCCACTGCGCTTAGCGTGGCAGTGTTTCCTGACGGGATCGAAGCACCAATTGAGGAGGCAATATTTGAAAGCGGCACCGCGATCGCCTGCTGAAGGTCGTTGGAGAAAATGTACGATCCGGTGTAAACATCTTTGAATCCGTCGCCATTGAAGTCTGCATTTGTCATTCCATAAGAAGGTCCGCTATTCAACACATAACTCTGCATTACAAATGAGCATCCGTTGTTAATAAGCACCCTTGTTCCTTGCACTCCATTTCCATCTCCTATCACCGCATCCTTGAATCCATCATTGTTGACATCAACGAGCATAAACTGACCTGCATAATTCAGTGGATAACCAACCTCAACCCAATTAAACAATACGGTTCCGGTGCTTTCAAAATTTCCATTTCCGTCATTGCGATTAAGCTTGAGTCCTGAGTTATTATAGCTATCATAATAAATCATGTCCAAATCGCCGTCATTATCCCAGTCGACTAAACTTGTAAAACCGGAGTAGTCACCTATATAGTTGGCAGAAGTAAATACACCTCCATTATTAACGTAAATTTCTGCACCCCAAGAGTTTCCGCCTGAAACAATATCCAGATCCCCGTCTCCATCGATGTCACCAAAATCAGCACTCGAACGATTGGTGGAGTTGCTGAAAACATTTGATAGTGTGAAGGCAGGTGCACCGGTCGTTCCGGTATTGAGCCAGACCTCGGAGGTGAAACCAATATTCCAATTTCCTATTCCAAGATAGATAATGTCGTTTTTTCCATCTTGGTTGATGTCGACTATTTTAGTGACAAAGCCGTATAATCCACCGGTTTGTATATATGTACCGGGCATTAATGTGAATGTACCATCTCCATTACCGAGCCATATCTGACCGCTTCTGATGCCCGAGAATTCATTGTAAGGAATGACCAGATCGGCGTTGCCATCGCCATCAAGATCGCCGAGTGCCATCGATTCGGTGTAACGCATGCCGGGTAATTCACCGAGATCAGAGAAAGATCCTGAACCATTATTCAGATATACATGTGTATATCCATTGTTCGCATTTTCTACCACAAGGTCCGGATAGCCATCTCCGTTCATATCTCCGGTCATCGGCTCATAACCGAGAACCATATTGGTTCCTTGAAGGAATGTGTCTGTTCGTTGGGCACACAGAGTGCCTGAAAACAGAAGAAGAACTGTCGTCATGAAAGAAAGGAAAATACTCCTGTAGGAATATTTCATAACCAATAAATTCTTTTTTAAGTTTAGCTGTTGTGAGGGTTTAGTTTTCATTTTTCTTTTTTTTATTAATTTTCAGCAAACCTAAGGCGCCGGAAAAGGGAATCAAAGAACAATGTAGTGAGTGAGGGAATTTTTGTAGTGAATAGAGAAATAGTAACTATTTGGAAAAAGAAAACTATAATATCGACATACTTTTCGTCTTCAGAGAAGAAAATAAATCAAGTGCTGCGAGGACGTCTTTTCCGTTAAAAGGTTTAGAAATATAACAAACAGGATTGGTTGCCAGGGCTTTCTGCATTGTAATTGTATCGGTACTTGCACTTATATATATAAATGGAATTTTTTTTGCCTGAAGAAATTCACCAAGTTCAATACCATTATCGCCATTTGAAAGTGAAATATCCAGAAGAACCAAATCCGGATGTTTCAAATCAATTTCATTCTTCGCTTCTGCCAAATTACCTGCAAAACCAACCACTTCATGGTGGTGATTCACGAGTATAACATGTAAATAATCAGCAATGATTAATTCATCATCGACAATAAGGATTCGCATACCGTCTATTTTTTTGCAACGAATTGCATTCCAATCTTTTAAATTTTGATCAAAAGCAAAAGTATCAGAAAGCCTGGGTGAAAACTCCATAAAATGTTGTGAAAACCCTAAAGTTTGTTGTGAAATGATTTTTAAGAAACAGCATCCAGAAAATTCGGTCTGTATTTTTCAGATATCGGTAACTCCACAGCATGAATATTGACAGAAGTGTTTTTCCAACTCTGAATGAAAGATTTGTTAATCAGGTATGAGCGGTGTATGCGAATAAATAGGTTTTTTGTAAGTTTTTCTTCAATTGTTTTAAGCGTTGCGCGCTCAACATACACCTTTGTTTTGGTGTGAATTTCAACATACACATTATCTGCGACAATATACAGAATATCTCTTGCCTTAATTGCGATATTTCCTTGCGCGGTTTTTACGTGAATAGTTGAATCTGCTTCGCGTTGTGAGAATTTATTGTTAAGCATTTCCAACACTGCCTGAATATCTCGTTCATGGAATGGTTTGGAAAGATATGAAAATGGATTGGTGGCAGCGGCAGATTTTAAGGTCGAGCTGTCATTGTTGGCTGTGATATAAACAAAAGGAATTTCCTTTTGTGAAAGGTATTCACCCAATTTTATTCCGTTCTCATTATTCGCGAGACGGATATCTAAAAAAACGACATCGGGATTATTTTCGAGGATTCCTTTTTTTGCCTGAGATAAATCTTCCGCCATCCCAACAACCTCATGATTATGTTTGATGACGATTTCCTGGATATAATCAGCTACTAATAATTCATCCTCAACTATATATACTTTCATTTTTCACAAGGATATGGTTAATTCATAAGAATGTCCGTTGATATTTTCAGTTCTCATCTCTCCACCGATCTGTTTCGACAACAGCTTGATCAGATGCAATCCTTTTCCTTCATGAGTAACTGTAAATTCTGTTTCGCCATTATCAGCATAGCTAAAAATAAGTTTTTTATCGGTTTCTGTGAGCGAAACGGTTATCAATTTTTTTTGTTCGTTTTTAAAAGCGTGTTTGACGCTATTGGTAATCAATTCATTGAATATCAGTCCTAAATAAATAGCAATCTTTATGGGGATGTTGATGTTTGCAATGCTAAGTTCGATGTTTATATTTTGACTTAGAAACAAATGGTTCAGATTCTCTCTGATATCTGAAAGATATTTTTTTGCATTAATCGAATCAATTTCCTGATTCATATACAATTGCTTGTGCAAGGTAGAAATGGTTTCGATTTTGGAAGAAATATTCTCAAGTGGTGCAAGGATTTCTTTGTTCTTAACCTTGCTTATTTCCATTTGAATCAGTGATATTACCAACTGAAGATTGTTTTTTATCCTGTGATGAATCTCCTGCAATAAAAACTCGTTCTCTTTCAATAAACGGGTTAAGTCTTTATTTTGAAGATCCAGTTTGCCGTTTGCAGAGTTAAGTTTTTTCTGAACGGCAATGCCCCTTCTGTAATAATAAATGATCAGTAAAAGGAAAAATAAAGTAAAGCAAATTCCGGCGACGAGGTAATTCAGTTTTTGGTCCTTGGCTCCAATTGTTTCTTTTTGACTGTTTATCAATTGTTGTTTTAAATCGAGTTCTTTTAGTTTTTCTTTATTCTCATAGACAGCTTCGAGCTCAAGCAGGTTTTTTTCATGTTCTATCTTTTCGATTTTTAAGAGTTCCCGCGCTTCCATTACCAGCATTTTATTGGCACCCAGTGAGTCTTTCTTTGCAAAATAACACTGGGATAATGTGAAATAAATCGGATTCTTAACAGTAGGCCAATCCTTGTCTTTTATAAGTTCAAGAATTTTATTTAAATGATATATGCAAGAATCAAATTCACTCCTGATGAAATAAATTCTGGCAAGATTGGAATAACCGTTTGAATAATATCTGAGATTATTTGCTTCTTTCCAGATTGTACAAGCTAATTGATAATATTGTTTGGCGCTATCTAAAGAACCTTTTTTTTCAAAGATATTTCCAATCTCATTATAACTCGTGGCAATGTTATCAGGAAGACTTAATTTTTCGCTGATGGTGAGCGACAGTTGCGAAAATGTCATGGCAGAATCGAGCGACCCCGATTCGTTGTATATTGCCGACATCCGATGATATTTGTCAGCCACAAGATCTAAATATTTGATAGAATCACCGGGATTAAATATCAGATTTAAAAGTAATTTTTTTCCTTTATCATATTCCGAAAGTTTGCGATAAAGTTCGGATTTGCCGATCTTTCCTTTGAAAATAAAATA
>JAHEYM010000432.1 GCA_023251595.1 Bacteroidota bacterium | reverse complement strand
CACCACATCTGAGGGCAGAGTCATATATTGGAGCAGCGGGGCAAAAGAAATCTACGGGTTTTCCAGTGACGAAGCGTCTGGTAAATTGGTTTCCAGTCTCATCATTCCGTCTGATAAAATTGGAGAATATCATCAAGCACTAAACGAATCTCAAACAAAGAGAATGATAACGTATGAAACCCTTCGAAAACATAAGAATGGATCTTTGGTCTGTGTTTTAGTCACCTCAAAATCAACCTTAAACAATATTGGTTCTATAGAATATATCCTTTCCTATGAAAAAAATATTACCGAGCGTAAACTTCAGCAGGATACCAAACTCATCGAATCACGATTCGGTAATCTTATTGAATCCATTCCTGATGGTATTGTCATCATCAATCAAACAGGTGGAATTATCCTTGCGAATACCAATGCTAAAAAAATGTTTGGATACGCCGGTGATGAATTGAGAGGCAGATCGATAGAAATACTCCTCCCTGAAAAGTTCCGAAAACCCCACATTTCACATCGCGCAGATTATTTTGAATCCCCTCGCACCAGGTCAATGGGTTTGGGTTTAGAATTATTCGGGTCAAGAAAGGATGGAACAGAATTTCAAGTTGAGATTAGCCTGAGCCCATTACGCCTGGATGAAGGGTTGTTTGTGATGAGTGCGATCCGTGATATCAGCGAAAGGATAAAAACGGAAAATAAATTCAAAGGTTTGCTGGAATCTGCCCCTGATGCTATCGTCATTGTTAACACGGAAGGTATTATCGTTATCGTTAATTCTCAAGCGGAGGAACTATTTCAGTATACTCGTGATGAGCTTCTTGGGAAAAAAATTGAAATTCTTATTCCTTCACGTTTCCATACACGCCACGTATCCCATCGTGACAATTATTTGAACGAACCAAAGAATCGCCCGATGGGAGCCGGACTGGAACTTCACGGCATTCGCAAAGACGGAAGTGAATTCCCGGTGGAAATTAGTTTGAGTCCGTTGGAAACTGAAGATGGGAAGCTGATTTCAAGTGCCATCCGCGATATTACACAAAGAAAAATGATAGAAACGACGTTGCGGGAACGGACAGCAGAGTTGGAGGGGGCGAACAGGGACTTAGAAGCTTTTTCCTATTCGGTGTCTCATGATTTACGAGCTCCACTGCGCGCAATCAATGGGTTCTGTTCCATTCTGCTTAAAGAACATATGGAAGGATTGAAACCTGAGATGCAGCGCTATTTATCATTAATGGCGCACAATACGGTTCAAATGGGAAACCTCATAGATGACTTGCTGCAATTCTCACGTTTGAACCGTGAACAAATGCAAAAACAGAATTTTGAAATGAGCGAATTAGTGAAAACCGTTGTCGATGAGATTCGACTCACTCAAAAAGATAATTCGATTTCATTCAAGATTAATCCTATTCCAAGCATCTGCGCTGACCGGGCTTTAATGAAACAGGTTTGGATAAATTTGGTTTCGAATGCCGTTAAATTTTCTCGAAAAGGTGTCAGCACTATAGTTGAAATTGGCCACCGCCGGCAGAATGGAATGGTGACCTATTTTGTCAAAGATAATGGAATCGGTTTTGATATGAACCATGCTGGAAAATTATTCGGGGTTTTTCAACGGATGCATCGAGCCGAAGATTATGAAGGGACGGGAGTCGGATTAGCACTTGTGCATCGGATTATCCACCGTCACGGCGGAAAAGTGTGGGCTGAATCTGATCCGAATAAAGGAAGTACGTTCTTTTTTTCATTGGACAAAGAGTGAATTATGCCTGAGACTGTCATCGATATACTTCTTGTTGAAGACAACCCGAGCGATATTGAATTAGCGCTGTATGCATTCAAAACAAATGAGATCATTGATCGAGTCCATATTGTTCGGGATGGTGTTGAAGCACTTGATTATATTTTTAGAAATGGAAAATACCAAAACCGACGAGTTCAGGACATCCCTAAGATCATATTGCTTGACCTTAAACTTCCAAAAGTCAGCGGATTGGAAGTGTTGAAAAGAATCAAAAGTGATGAGCAGATGAAAACAATACCGATCATTGCATTGACAACATCAAAAGAATTATCGGATGTCAGTTCCTGCTATCGTTCAGGAGTGAACAGTTATATTGTAAAACCGGTTGATTTTGATGAGTTCGCGGAAGCAATTCAATCAATAGTCAATTATTGGTTGATATTGAACCATTTCCCCAAACAACTATAAATGATCAATATTTCTAAAATGAAAAAGACTCTATCAATCCTCATTCTTGAAGATAATCAGAGTGATGTTGAATTGATGCTCTATGAATTGAAGAAAACTGGTTTTGATTTCCATTATTCCGTTGTCGTTACAGAAAAAGAGTACCGCAAAGCATTATCGGAAAATATTAATATCATTCTTGCCGATTACCAACTGCCAAATTTTGATGCTCCCGCTGCATTAACAATCCTTAAAGAATCGAGTTTAGATATTCCGTTCATTGTTATTTCCGGGAGTGTGAGAGACGAAACAGGGGTGGAAATGATCAAAAACGGCGCAACCGATTATTTATTGAAAGATCGATTGTCCCGATTGGGTATTGCAGTCCGTAACTCTCTTGATCAACATGCACTGAAACTTCACCTTCGGAAAACAGAGAAACACTATCGTACACTTATTGACGGCACTCGAGATGCCATTTTTTCATTAAGTCCGGACGGAGTTTTTTTGAGTTTGAATAAAGCATTTGAAGAAATGACCGGTTGGATGGCTTCGGAGTGGATTGGGAAGAATTTTCTCACTCTCATCCACCCCGATGAGCGAATGATTGCCAAGGAAAAATTCATACAGGGAATTGCAGGTGTTAACATTCCTTCAACCGAGTATAGAATAGCAACATCATCAAACGTGTACATCTATGTTGAAGTATTGACAACATATTTAAAAGTCAAAAACAAGATAGAAATGGTGATCGGAATTGCCCGCGATACAACGGAACGCAAAAAAGCGGAGAAACAACTTGCAGAACTTTTTAAATATAATGAAACGATCATCGATCATTCACCGATCGGGATAATAACGTATAATGAAGCCGGTGATGTTAAGACCGCAAATGACGCCGTCATTAATATGATCGGTGGAACACGTGAAGCCTTGATGAAACAAAATTTCAGAAAGATGGATTCATGGAAGAAATCGAATTTATTGAAAAAAGCGGAAGAGTCGCTGAGAACTCACCAAGAACAAATATTTGAGTCGCACCTAACTACATCCTTTGGGAGAGAATTGTGG
>JAHEYM010000077.1 GCA_023251595.1 Bacteroidota bacterium | reverse complement strand
CTCCAAAATCGTGGACTGCATATATAGTTGAGTTCCATGTCAGGAGTGCATGCACAGCGGTGGTGGTTGGGATTCCGGTGATTTGCGAACTCCATGTGAGACCAAGATCGGATGAAGTAAAAATTAATCCATGATTTGTTGCAGCAAGCACTATACTTCCAAGACATGTAAATGCATTCACACATGAATCAGTAAGTCCGGTGGAGGAAGATTGCCAATTTAATCCGTGATCTATGCTGCGGAAAGTGCCAAATTTTTTTGTTCCTGCAAGCCAGAAATTATTTTGAAGAAAGACTGATTGGACCGTGTCGGGCGGAATTCCGGAATTTTGTTGTGCCCAGTTTGAACCGCTGTCAATGGATAAATATATTCCACTGTTTGTTCCGGCAATAATGAAGCTGTCTTTTTCAGCAAGACATAGAACATTTAATGCGGAAGTCCCTGAACATTGCTGCCACTGGGTTTGAGCAAACATATTTACGATGAAAACCGATAAAAGAATAGCGATTGCAGAAAAGCGTTTCATCATAAATCGTTATATTCTATTTAGTTGAATAATTTTATACCGGTCATCGAAATTGAACCGCCGATTGTTTTATCATTAAAAAATGAGAGATGATCATTTGCTTCTTTTAATCCGAGAATATAGAGTAATGGCAAATAATGTTCGTTTGTCGGGACGGCTAATTGCAAAGCCCTTCCGAGCGATTTATAATTAATTAGGGGTTGATAATCTTCGTCGATAATTAATTTTTTAATAGTTTCATTTGCTTCAATTGCCCAATCAAAACCGGTTTCGCGATTGAAATCCATGATACCAAGATTGTGCACCCAATTTCCACTTCCAAGGATAAGAATTCCTTTTCTGCGCAAAGAAGCTAACTCTTTCGCTAAATCGTAATGCCATTGCGGCGGTTTATTATAATCGAGACTCATTTCAATGATCGGAATATCTGCGTCGGGGTACATTCTTTTGACTACGCTCCAGCATCCATGATCCAAACCCCAGTCTTTATCAAGCCCCACAATTGTTTTAGTAATAGAATTTTTTGTCTCAAACGCAAGTTCTGTACTTCCGGGCGCAGGATATTGCACATCAAATAATTCTTGCGGAAATCCACCAAAATCGTGAATTGTTTTTGGTTTTTCCATTGAAGTAACAAATGTTCCATTTGTTTCCCAGTGAGCAGAGATGCAAAGAATAGCGTTAGGTTTTGGGATAATTTTACCGAGTGCCATCCAGGTATTTGCAAATTCGTTTTCTGTGATTGCATTCATCGGATTGCCATGTCCGACAAATAAAAGAGGCATTGTATCCGTATTTCCAAAAGGGGAAATTATTTTCTCTAATTGATTCAATTTCATTGTTTTCATGATAAATGGCAGTGTACCTAAAGCCGTAACAAATGTTTTCCTGTTCATTTTGACTAAAATAATAGAGACGCGTAAGGAATTATTTCTTCATGTATTTCCAATTTCGGCTTTTACCTTCCTGCAGCAATTCCATCGTTGTCAAGAGTCTTTTTTCTCTCGTCACTTCTGTTTTAGCGTCTTCCAACCACTCAATATATTCCTTCTTGTGTGAGTATGGAAAGCCGTCGAATGTCTTGAGTGCTTTTTTGTCTTTTTTCAGAGCTTTTTCAAGATAGGGAGGAATTATGAGTTCTTTTACTTCCTTGGAACGTACAGGCTTTACTATTTTAACACCCGTTTCATTCAGTTTCATCGCCTCCTTAATATATTTAATTATAATCTTGTCTGAAGGAAGATCCTTGATACTTGTCATCCGACCGAAATGTCCCATTGCAACTTCTGATTTAGCGTTCTCCACTAATTTCGGATCAGACATAAGAGCTGCTTTCCAAAATCCGAAAACACAATGATTTTTAAAGGAGGCCATACTACACATAATGCCCTTGTAATCGAAGTGCGGGAAACTCCATTTCATTGTTTCGGTAACATCGGGACAGGTCTTGTGGATAAGATCTCTGAGATGTTTCATGACAGGTTGTGCAAAAGGCTGAGCTTTTGCAATGTAAGCATCGATGCGTGCGTCCTTGGCAGCCATTGAAATAAGGTTTTAAGTATAGGTTTGTGCTGCAAAGATAATAACTTGTAAGTATTTTATTTACTTTTGGTCATTCCTTTTCGGGATACCGGAAATGCTACAACCGAAATTATGAAACTGAAGTACCCAATCATCGGGCATTTATTTTTTTTGTTTAGTTTTATTCTGTCGGTTCTTTACTATAAGGAGCGGATTATTCATATTGACTCTGCGCATTATATGTTTTCGATGATTCAATCGGAATCATTTTATATAGGCGGACGATTTGGTGATATATTTTCTCAAATTCTACCTTGGCTTGCGATTAAAGCGGGATTGCCATTGAGAATAATTCTCATCAGTTATTCCGTATCATTTATTCTGATTTTTTATCTCATCTATTTATTTTGTATATATGGGTTGAAAAATATTTCAGCAGGAATGAGTCTCGTTCTTGTACTCTGTTTATGTACCTCCGGTACATTTTATTACGCTGTTACAGAGGTGCATCAGGGATTGGTTTTTTCGGTTTTCTTTTTTGCACTGATCAGTTATTCTGACATTGGAAACATTCGGCGAAACATCCTCATCAGAACCCTTGCCGTTTTCACCGTAGTGATTTGTTATTATTTACACCCGACTACCTTCTTTATGCTTTTGTTTTCAGTAATATTTCTAATGATTGACCTTAGAATATTCACAAATAAGTTTTATTTATCGATGATCATTCTGGTTATCTTCTTGTTTTTACTCAGATTATTTATAACCCCGGAGAACGCACCTGAGGGAAGGGAATATTCAGCAATCCGGAATTTCAGTGAATATTTATCACGGTTCTGGCATCTTGGTCCACTTGGTTTCCTGAGAGTGAATTCAGGTCAGAACACATTTGTTTATGTCATCGCTGAAATTGTGCTTTCCACCGTTGTTATATTTTATATTTTCACAAAACAATTTTTGAAACTGACTTTTGTTCTTCTCACCATTGGATTTTTTATCACAGTCAATACCTTCGTATATGCTGAAGGAAATAGTGGATTGGTGCTGGAAAAAAGTTTTTTACCTCTCAGTTTTTTCATTGCAATACCATTTACTCACGATGTATTATTCAGAATTAAATTCAACCAAAATATTGTTTTTATTTTTTTACTGACGATCATTATTTTCAGAACGAGGGATATATCCCGATCTTCGAGAGGTTACAGAAACAGAATTCATTATATGAGCGAACTTTGCAGGGAAATGAGAGAGACCGGTGGTAAAAAGTTTTTTATCAAAAGAGAAAATCTGAATCTTGATAAAATATCAATCACATGGGCACTCCCAACCGAAACTATGTTATTGAGTTCGATTCCTTCTCCTGACAGTTGCATCACGATTTACGGTTATGAAAATGGTTACATACCACTTGCACTTGCTACTAATCAGGTTTATATTTCCGGCTTCACAGCCCCGTTGGAGGAGTCCTCGAAATTAAATTCAACCTATTTCCATATTGCGTCCGGAATCGGTTATCAGGTAATTGATCGGGAAGTCAGATAGTCTCTGAATAGATAGCAAAAAGTTAGTTGATGTCATGATTCTTATCATGTTTTGTTCGTCGCGTTTCCAATAATTTTAGCGAATCTATTAACGCGTTTTTTATGGTTATGATCACTAAAATTTCGGTTATCGGGGCAGGTCAGATCGGACCGGATATCGCACTTCATTTCGCAAAATCTCTTTCAGCTAAAGGGGTCAGCATCGTCATCGTTGACATCTCACCCCAGGCGCTGGAACGCGCGAGGGAGAAGGTTTACCGCAAAATTTACAAAGGAGTAGAAACGGGTGCATTTAGGGAAGAACAGGCGGAAAAAATAAAAGCGTCACTCACATTTACCAACCACTACAAGGAGATTCAGGGATCGCAGTTGGTTTTGGAAGCAGCAACAGAAGATGAGAACATTAAGGACATCATTTTCAAACAGGTAGAACTCATTACAAGCGAGGATTGTATTTATCTCTCGAATTCTTCGCACATGCAACCTGAGGTTATTTTCAGGAATATGGAAAAAAAGAGTCGATGTCTCGTAGCGCATTACTTTTTCCCGGCTGAAATTAATCCGGTTGTTGAGTTAGTGCCCGGACCGGAAAGCGACCCCGCTTTGTTGTACTGGTTAACCCGTTTTTATGAATCGATTGGAAAAGTACCGATTACTGTAAAAAGTTCGTACGGGTATGCAATAGATCCAATATTCGAGGGGCTTTGTCAAATTGCTATACAATGTTTTGAAAAGGGTCTTGGTAGTGAAAAAGAGATTGATGCCGCGGCGGTAAAAGCGCTCGGACTTGGCATCGGACCTTTCACCGCTTTAAATCTGACCGGTGGTAATCCGATTACTGCACACGGTTTGGACGAAATGGGTAAAAAATTAATTCCATGGTTTTATACTCCAAAATCTTTATATAATAAAAATAAAAATCGTGAAAATTGGAATACAGCTTCACGTGGTGAGAAAATTGAATTAATGGAAGATCAGGAAGAATTACTGGTGAATGAATTCAGAGGAGGATATTTCTCGCTTGCAACCTGGATTTTAGATCGTGGAATTGTAAATATTGATGATTTAAATATGGCATGTGAAATGGCGCTCTCCGTAAAAGCGCCTTTTACTTTTATGAATAAACTGGGTATTGAAAATTGCATTAACCTCATACGCAATTTTTGTTCGGTACACCCCAAATTTCCTTTTCCCCAAATTGTTGAAAAAGCAAAAAAGGAAGATGGATGGAAACTTTCTGATATTAAGTGTTCGATAAAAGATGGTGTTTTTATTATTACAATCCGAAGACCAAAAGTACTGAATGCATTGAATCTTACAGTTTTGAGACAAATTGCTGTGGCGATGCAAAATGTGAAAAATGATCCGGAAATTCACGCGGTTGTTATTACTGGTTTTGGGACAAAAGCATTTGTTTCGGGAGCAGATATAAATATGCTTGCTGCATTACACACGCCTGCTGAAGGATATGAGAATTCTCATGCTTTTCAGTCCGTATTAAATTATATATCAGATTATTCTAAACCGGTGATTTGTGCCATGAATGGATTTGCTTTCGGTGGGGGGAGTGAATTGGCAATGGCATGTAGTGCGAGGATTTGCAAAAAAAATCTTTCAGTATTGATTTGCCAACCTGAAGTAAATCTCGGCTTTATTCCCGGTGCGGGTGGAACACAGCGCTTGCCCAGGATTGTGGGTGTAGAAAAAGCTGCGGAAATTCTTCGTACAGGCAGAAGTGTTTCCTCAAAAGAAGCAGTCGAAATCGGGTTGATTTTAAAAGAAGCAGAAGGTGATCTGTTGGATGAAGCTGTTGCTCTTGCAAAAGAAATAACATCTAGAAAAGTACAGATTAAAGTGATTTCAAAAGAACCAATTCTTGAGAATTCTGAAAGTGCAAATCCGAAAGAAGTTGATATCGGTCATTTAAGTAAAAAAATAGATGAGCTATTGGTGAAAGCTATATATATAGGATCAGGCTTGAGTCTGGATGAGGGTCTTGATCTCGAGTCGCGTATGTTCGGTGAATGTTTAACCACAGAAGATATGAAAATCGGTCTTGAAAATTTTAAAACAAATGGACCGAAAGCAAAAGCGCATTTCGTACATAAATAATTTCCAATGAATTCAAAAGTCACGATGAAATACAAGATCGGAATTGATATCGGAGGGACATTCACAGACATCATTGCGATTTCTGATACCGGCAAAACGATCCTTCATAAAATATTATCAACACCTGAAGATCCTTCGATTGGTTTTATAAATGGATTAAACGAAGTCGCGTCGATGTTATCAATCGATTTTGAAAAATTTCTTTCATCGATCGACACCATCGTTCATGGAACTACAGTAGCAACAAATGCATTGCTCACGATGAAAGGTGCTAAATCTGCGCTAATCACGACAAAAGGTTTTCGGGATGCACTGGAAATGCGCAGAGGAATTCGTGAGGAACAGTACAATAATCATTATGAAAATGTAACTCCGCTCGTTCCGAGATATCTCCGTTTCACGGTTGATGAAAGGATAAACGCTGAAGGGAAAATCATTCGGAAATTCAACGAAAAAGAATTATATCCTATTTTGGATAAATTAAAAGGAGAAAATGTTGAAGCCGTTTCTGTCTGCTTCATGAATTCATATAAAAATTCAATTCACGAAAAGAAGGCAATTACATATTTACGGAAAAATATGAAAGGGATGTTTATCACTGCATCTCACGAAGTCCTTCCGGGCATACGGTTTTACGAACGATTGAGTACAACGGTAGTGAATGCATTTGTGGGACCTATTGTTGCTGAGTATCTGGATCATCTTACCGAAAAATTATCCGCGGTAAAATTTAAAGGTACTCTGCTCATTATGCAATCAAATGGTGGTGTTGTCACTCCCGGAATTGTCAAAAAAATTCCTGCACTCACCGTATTATCAGGTCCGGCTGCTGCACCAACTGCGGGTGCATTTTATTCCAAATTAATGGGATATAAAAATTGCATTACGGTGGATATGGGAGGAACAAGTTTCGATACTGCGCTTGTCATTAATAATGAATGTGTAACAGGTACAGAAGGATCAATTAATCAGTACCGGATCGCGCTTCCCTCCCTTGATATAATTACAATCGGTGCGGGTGGAGGCAGCATAGGATGGATAGACGATGGCGGATTAGTACGAATGGGACCACATAGTGCCGGCTCTGTTCCCGGGCCGGGTTGTTATAACAGAGGCGGAAAGGTTCCGACTTGTACGGATGCTGATCTTGTATTAGGATATTTGAATCCTGATTTTTTTGCAGGAGGAAAATTAAAATTAAATAAATCCATATCTGAAAATATAATAAAAAAAGAAATCGGTGATAAACTTGGATTATCGACAATTGAATCTGCCGCGGGTATGTATCGCATCATCAACAGTAATATGGCACAGGGAGTGCGTGAGATTTCAGTTGAACGGGGATATGATCCACGCGAATTTTTATTTATTGTAGCCGGGGGTGCCGGATCTATTCATTCCTCTGAAATATGCAAAGAACTTGGGATTCCATTGTTTGTTGTCCCGGATGTTTCCTCTGTTTTTTGTGCCGCAGGAATGCTTCTGGGTGATATAAAACATGACTATATTAAATCCTGTTATTCCTCATTTACTAAATTGAATAAAGTTGCTTTTCTGAATCTTTTTATGGAGATGCGGAAGGAAGGCGAGGATACTTTGATGCATGAGGGAGTGGATAAAAAAAATATTGAATTATTTCCTGTGCTTGAAATGAGATATGCCGGTCAATATCATGAAGTGCCATTGCAGGTTGAATGGAAGAATGTCTTGGACTTCGCTCTTGATGAAATTTATCGTGCATTTCACAAAGAACACAATCGTCGGTTCGGATATTCTTTATCTGATGAAGGTACAGAGATGGAGCTCATCAATGCAAGATTAAGATTAATTGGTAAAACGGAGAAACCCGATTTTCACAACAAACCGAAAGCTCTGTCTGATTTAAGATCTGCTTTCAAAGAAAACAGAAAAGTATTTATTCCGGAATTGAATCAGATGAAAGTGATTCCGGTTTATGATGGCGATTTGCCTCTGCAGGGCTGTGTTATTAAAGGTCCTGCGCTCATAGAGAAAATTACAACTTCTGTTTTTGTCAGTGCGGACTACGATTGTGAAGTGGACAATTTAGGATCATTTATGGTATATAATAAATCTGCGTTTCCTGAGGGTTTAAAAAGAAATAAATTAAAATCTGATTCCGGGGTTTTAATCGAGTTGCAACAATGAGAAAAAGAGATGATACAAATAGATAAAATTTTAGTTTCTATTTTTCAACGTGCTTTTAAATCCATTACGGATGAAATGAGTATTTCGCTTACTAAAACAACCCGATAACCTATTTTATGTGAAGCAAAAGATTTCGTAACCGGTTTATATGACGCTGACGGAAAAATGCTCGAGCAAACTGAAAATCTTCCCATTCTATCTTTTTCACTTGGTCCGGTTTGCAAAGAAATTATTAAGCAATATGGCGATGAGATTTATCCCGGTGATGTAATAATTCACAATGATGTTTTCTCAATGGGAAATCAGAATAATGATGTTGCGATATTCAAACCTGTTTTTTATAAAAATGTATTGGTCGGTTGGGCGGCTGCAAAGGGGCATCAGGCAGATATAGGCGGGGCAGTTCAGGGAGGTTATAATCCTAACGCCACGGAGGTTTGGCAGGAAGCGATCCGGATTCCTGCTGTTAAATTATATGAAAAAGGAAAACTTAGAAAGGATGTTTGGAATTTAATTTTCGCGAACATCCGTTTGCAAATGGTGCAGGAAGATATTAAAGCGCAGATTGGTGCGGTTACTTTGGGTGAAAGAAGATTGGAGAATTTTGTCGTTAAATATGGCATCGAAGTATTCGAAGCACATAAACTTGCCCTCTTTGAATCGACCGAAAAAATGATGAGAGCAGAAATACGTGCAATTCCTGACGGTATATATACAGGTAAGAGCATGGTTTATTTCGATGGAAAACATAAAGGAAGTAAATTTCCGATTCAGGCAATTATAACTGTTAAATCAGATCAGATAACTTTTGATTTTTCGAAATCATCTCCCCAAACTAAGGGTTTTGTGAATGGAACTTATACCTCAAGTTGTTCTGCCATTACATTGACATTTCTTCAAATGGTGAATCCAAATATTCCTCATAATGAAGGAATGATAAAGCCATTAAAATATATTGTGCCCGAAGGAACAATATTAAATGCTTCATATCCTGCAGCTACTACGTTTGGTAATCATCTTTGTCCTCAGATAGCTGACTCAATTTTCAAAGCATTAGGTCCGGCTATTCCTGAAAAGGTTACAGCCGGCTGGAATCACTTACTGTGTTCACTTTTCACAGGCATTCATCCACGAACAAATAAAAAGTACGTAGATATTTGTTTTTTGGGAATGAAAGGCGGAAGTGGCGCAATGAAAGGCACTGACGGATATGATCATATAGGAATGATTGATGCTTCGGGGGGTGTGCTCGATCAGGATTATGAAATGTATGAACAACAAACGCCACACCTGATATTGCAACACGAGTTTCTTTGCGATTCTGGTGGTGCCGGACAATGGCGTGGAGGTTTGGGTACTGTCACTCAAATATTATTAAAAGGGAATAATACTACAATGGTAGTTTTTGGTGATGGTGATGTTGAAAAAAATTATGGATTGTTTGGAGGAAAAGGCAGTGTTTTGAATCAAATTAAATTGACAACTCCTAAGGGGAAAAAGATCATTCCCATGAGCAAGGATATTATAAATTCAATTCCTGAAAATACTCATTACTTTCAGATTGCGGGTGGTGGTGGAGGTTATGGAAATCCAAAAAGACGGGATAAAGAAAAAGTGAAAATGGATTTGAAAAATGAGAAGATCTCTAAAAATGAGGCTTTAAAAATATATGGAGTGAAATGAATCATGAAATAATATTGCCTGAAGGATGGATGACTCCGAAAGGATATTCAAATGGAATTCTTGCCAAAAAAGGAAATATATTATTTATGGCAGGTCAGGTCGGATGGGATGAAAATGAAAAATTCCATAGTATTGATTTAGTTCCTCAGTTTGTACAGGCATTAAAAAACATTATTGTAATTGTTAAAAAAGCCGGAGGTAAACCGGAGCATATCTGTCGAATGACTTGCTTTTGCACTAATAAAACTGTATATCTTGCATCTCGTAAAGAGATTGGAAAAGCGTGGAGAGAATTAATGGGACAGCATTATCCATGTATGAGTATGATATTCGTGAGTGATTTATTGGATCACCCCGGAATGATTGAAATTGAAGCAACGGCTATAATACCGGACTGATGGATTTTGAATTAAGTGATATCCAAAAACAAATTCAGCAAACCTTTCATGAGTTTGTTGAAAGAAGAGTCATTCCGAGGGCGCAGGAAATTGATGAGAAAAAGGAATTTCCGCATCGTTTATTTCATGAAGTGGGTGAATTAGGATTTTTCGGAATGCGTTACCCGGAAAATGTTGGAGGCACCGGTTCAGACATCACGTCTTATTGCCTTGCTGTGACTGAGCTGGCTCGTGGGTCTCTTTCATTGGCTGCCGCTTGTACAATGCAGTCGTTGATGGGAACATTTTTTCTTTATCGTTTTGGCGATGATGAAATAAAGAATAAATATTTTATAGAAGCGATTAGAGGAAAATTAATCGGTGGTATCTGCATGACCGAACCAAATGCAGGCAGCGATTTATCGGGAATTATTTCAATGGTAAATGTGACTGAAAACGGATTTATTCTAAATGGTCAAAAAACATGGGTTACCTCGGCACCCGTTACGGATTTTTTAACCGTTTTTGCGAAGACGGATAATCACGAACAACTTTCTATATTTTTTGTCCCTACTAATTTACCCGGTGTACTTTTAGGAAAAACAATTGAAAAACTCGGAGTAAGGGGTTCACTCACTTCTGAAGTCAGTTTTTCGGATGTGCATCTTCCTAAAAATTATTTGTTGGGCGAAATAGGTGGCGGGACTAAATCAATGTTGGAAATTCTGGCAGAAATAAGAATCATGACTGCTGCATTATCTATCGGTGTGGCAACAGCTGCATATAATGAAGCATTGGAATATGCAAAAACGAGAATTCAGTTTGGAAAACCAATTGGCACTTATCAGGCAATCAGAATGAAATTAGCCGATATGTCTGTTCAGCTGGAGACTGCTAAACATTATGTTTTGTATGCAGCCTGGCTTAGCGAAAAAAATCTTCCACGACACAAAGAATCTATGATTGCGAAATTATACGCATCTGAATGTGCAAATAATATTTGTGATCAGGCAAGCCGCGTGTTTGCATCTTACGGTTTTGCAATGGAATACCCTGTTCAAAGGTATTTCAGGGATGCAAGATTTACATTGATAGGGGGCGGTACTTCGGAAATTTTGAAAATAAATATTGGCAGAGAGTTGGGATTATGAGTTTTATAAAATCATACGGAATCGCTTTACCGCACTTCAGGATTGAAGATCATATTCTTCACCCAAATGGAAAACGTACGGTAATGAAAGCCGTTTGTTATACGGATGAAGATATTATAACTCTCGCATTTCAGGCAACCTCAGAATGTCTGACTAATTCCGAAATTAATAGTGTATCGCCGGTGATAGACTGTATATTTTTTGCAACATCTTCTCCCATATTTAAAAATCGGTATCACGCTTCTTTTATAGCTGACATGATAAATTTACCGACAGAAATCATGGCTTTGGATTTTGTTAACTCCAACCGAAGCGGAACAGATGCCTTTCTTATGGCAAATGAATTATTGAATGCAGGAAAATATAAAAATATTCTGGTTATTACTGCTGATGTCATTTATCCTGAAATCGGTAAGGAATTATCTACACCTTTTGGTCATGCTGCAACCTGCTTATTACTCAGTACTGAAGGAAAGGTCGGAGAAATTATTTCAGCAAACTCATTCAGTTCGGCTTATGCGGAGGAATTTATATATAAAGATGAATTTATTCAATATGACCCCAGATTCAGTCGTGAGAATGGATTTAGTAAGAATTTAAGTTCCGTGTTAAAGAAATTTGTAAAGCAACCGGAATCGTTTGATTCTGTTATTTTAAATTCTCTTTATTCAAAAATGGCAGGAAAGATTTTTGGTCATTCGGGTTTTGAAGAGGTGCAAATATATAAAGATTCCTTGCTTTCAAATATTGGTAATACGGGTTCGTCGCATTCAATTTTGCTTTTATTGAATGAAATTGAAAATCATAAAAAAAATATTCTTCTGATAGATTACGCGAACGGGATTAATATTTTCAGAATAAAAGGGCATGAGGAAATTCACCGT
>JAHEYM010000431.1 GCA_023251595.1 Bacteroidota bacterium | reverse complement strand
GACATCCACCTAAAATAATTTAGTTAAGATCAGGGAATATTAAAACACCTCAGATATCTGAGTTATTGATTAACAAACTTAATATTATTAAGGAATTTATCGAATTTCAGAACGATGTCGCGTGTATTGAACTTGATTGAAATTAATCATAATCTCTTCCTAGTTTGTTTAACTTTTTAGAATGAAAAAATCTTTAACTATAATTCTCTCAATAGCCAGCAGTATAGCTTTTTGTCAAAAATTCTCCATTTCAGCCGATAAGATGAACATCTTGTATGCAGGCATTCCTAATCCTCTCACAGCAGTATTCGAAAATCTTTCTTGCGATTCATTTTTTCTCACAACAAACAATGGTGAAATTACGGGAAAGGATTGCAGATATGAGTTCTGGACCATTCAAGTTGGTGAAGCCACAATTTTTATTCAGAAAAAAGTAAACGTTGACACAATCACAATCGGGAAAGAAAAATTTAGAATCAAAAGAATTCCAAAACCAATTGTTCAAATAGATGGTATATCTGGTGGCGAAATTGGCAAATTGGATTTGTCTATTCAATGGGGAATACTTGCATGGCATTCAGAAGTCTGTGATAAGGTTGTAGTAACTCATTTTTCTATCATGATTATTCATGAGGGTAATCCAGTTCTAACTTCTGACTCTGATTCTGGAGAATTTACAAAATCATTAAAACAGCAATTTTACGAACTCATTTCTGGTGATAAAGTGTTATTCTACAATATAAAAGCACGTAGTGGAAATGGAATTATTGACGATTGCGATCCCATCAGTTTTACAATAAAGTAATCCGAATTGAAAAATAATTAATCTATTATGGTTTAATAAATCTGTGCCAATCCGTACAATTAGTCTCAACATATTAAATCGCACAAACTGTCTTTTCATAGTCTTTGGCCTTTGCGTCTTTGCGGGCATTATTTTTCCTATTTTTACAGAAATTAACTCTAAAATGAAACGAAATCTCTATCTTCTCGCAGTCATTACATTCATGAGTGTTATAACATCATTCGCACAAACCCCAAGCTGGATATGGGCTAAACGCGAAGGGGGGGCAAGCAGTGAATATGGCAACAGCATCACTTCCGACACTTCAGGAAATGTAATAGTCACCGGATATTTTACCGGTGCAAACATCGCTTTTGGCAGCACTACTCTAACCAGATTTGGCAGTAGCGGTGACGATATATTTACAGTGAAATATAATAATGCAGGCACGGTGCAGTGGGCAAAAAGTATCGGGGGAACAAGTGATGATATTTCTACTTCCGTCACAACCGATATCGCAGGAAATGTTTATGTCACGGGATCTTTTTTAGCTCCGACTTTAACGGTTGGTAGCACACTCCTCGCAAATACCGGCGGTTCAACTTATACAAATGATGTTTTGATTGTAAAATATGATCCCAGCGGTGCAGTTCTCTGGGCGAAAAATGCGGGAGGAAATACAATCGATGTTGGTAATTGTGTTGCAGTCGATGCATCAGGTTATGTATATGTGGCAGGAAGATTTCAAAGTCCCACGATGAATTTTGGAAGTATTCAGTTAACCAATGCCGGTGGACAATTTAATCCATCCGATATATTTCTTGCTAAATATACATCTGCAGGAAATATTATTTGGGCGAAACGTGCCGGTGGAAGAGGGGATGACAATGCGTGGAGTGTAGCTTGTGATGCGACAGGTGGTGTTTTTATCACAGGTGGTTTTTATAGCGATACCCTTGTATTTGGAAATGATACAATATATAATGGCAGCACCCCCGGATTTAATTTTAATGATGTGTTTATCGCAAAATATGATTCTTCCGGAAATCCTGTTTGGGCGAAACATGGTCTCGGTCACAAGGATGATTATGGCAGAAGTATTACCACCGATTTAAATGGAAATGCTTATGTAACGGGAACATTCGCGAGCGATACCTTGATGTTTGGAACGGATTCTTTATTCAATCACGGAGTATTTGATATTTTTATTGCTAAATATTCTTCAATCGGTAATTTACAATGGGTGAAAAATCCGGGAGGCAATGATCAGGATTATGGGATGGGAATCAGAACTGATGTTACCGGGAATGTATTTATTACCGGAAGAACGCAGAGTGGTGTTTTAGTTTTCGATACGGTTTCTATTCCGAATACCGGAGCTTCAGATGTATACATAGCAAAATATAATTCCACAGGAAATGCGTTATGGGGAAAATTGAATGCCGGTGCTGCCGATGCAGGAAGTGAAGGTCTCGCGCTTGATCCTTCGGGCAATGCCTGGATTACGGGAGAATTTGCCGGAAATAATATTATTTTCGGAAGTACAACACTTACATGTCTTGGTCTCGAAGATATGCTGATTGCGAAACTTGGCTCAGGTACGACAGTAGGAATTGACAACAATCTGATAGGAAATAATAATTCATTTCAGATTTATCCCAACCCCGCAAATAGTAAAATCACGATTATGATGAACGAAACAGTCGCGAATGGAAATCTTGAAATATATTCTGTTTTGGGTGAAAAAATATACAGCGAAACATTTTCTCAAGCTCCAATGAAGGAAATTACGCTCACAGATTTTTCACCGGGAATTTACTTTGTAAAGGTTATGGCAGACGAAAAGGAATTTACTAAGAAGTTCATTATTGAATAACCGGAACAGGAAGAATTTTCTGAATCGTTTTTGGAAGAAACTCGGGCCCGGGCTTGTTACAGGCGCAAGCGATGACGATCCCTCAGGTATTGCAACCTACTCACAGGCAGGTGCGGCGTATGGGCTAACAACACTCTGGACTGCCCTCCTCACATTTCCGCTTATGGCTGCTATACAGGAAATGTGTGCCCGCATTGGTTTGGTCACATCACAAGGTTTGACAGGAACGCTTAAAACTCATTATTCCAAACCTGTTTTGTATTTAATGTTGTTATTTAGCTTTCCGGCGATTGTAATGAATATCGGTGCCGATATTGCAGGTATGGGTGCTGTAGGAAATCTATTGGTTCCATCAATCAATGCAACCTATTTCTGTGTTGTATTCACGATCATTCTCTTAATATTAATTATTTACTTACCTTATCAAAAAATCGCGTCTGTTCTGAAATATCTCTGCATTATATTATTGGTTTATCTGATTGTTCCATTTTTATATAAACAAGACTGGGTTGCAGTCGTGAAGGCTACTTTTACGCCAACAGTAAAATTCGACAAAAACTTTATCAGTATTTTGGTGGCAATTCTTGGAACAACCATTTCGCCTTATCTTTTCTTCT
>JAHEYM010000076.1:421-11998 GCA_023251595.1 Bacteroidota bacterium | reverse complement strand
TGACGCAGCATCCATTATCCGCCGGGCAATGAAATTGTCTATTTCATTGTCATCGACCAATAGAACTGTTTGGAAACGAAACGTGTAAATGGATTTACCTACGGGTTTGACAAGAACCTGAGATTGACGAAGGAGCTCAGACATCTTTCATATATTATATTAAGTCACTACAGATGTAAATATAGTCTATTTGAAAGTTCCGAATGAAGAGTTATTACGCTAAAGAATGATATCTTATTAACAAGAACACGAAAATCTGCAAACCCGCTTATAACAAAGCATTAGCTTATCATAGCACCACTTTTCAACAGGAATGATTTGGAGTTAAGTGCGACAATCAGTTTTGCTGTGCGGGTTGAATCACAGGTGGAGCCGACCAGGCGAGCTGATACATCAGACGGATTAGTGATTTCTTATCCAGGGGTTTGCGCACAAAGGCCTGTACCTGACTATGCTGATGAGCACGTTTCATTTCATTATTCTCGTCAGAAGATGTAAGAATGACAACTTTACTTTGTTTTGGTATATCACCAACCATTCCGGCATATTGATCGAGAAAGACAAAACCATTCATTAGCGGCATATCCAGATCTAGAAATATCAAATCCGGAAATTGTGCTTCTTCACGTAGCGTATTTTGCAGGAAGGTCAATGCCAGTCCGGGTTCTTCAAAAGTTGCGACTTTTTTGGCAAATCCTGCACGATTAACAATACGTCGGTGAATAATATTGTCTATCCGACTGTCATCTACAAACATTACAAAATCCAATTTCATGCGATTCGTATTATACATATAAATTATTCATTTACCGGAAGAACAAAGCTGAATGTGGAACCCATTCCCGGTTTGCTATCGACACGAATTGTTCCCTTGTGTGCATCAATAATCTTTTTAATAATAGCCAACCCCAATCCGGTACTTTGTTCACCGGCAGTACCCCTGACACTGGTTTTTTGGAATGGCAGAAATAATTTCTTCTGTTCATCGAGCGGGATCCCTTGCCCCTGATCAATAACTGATACTTCGACATCTCTGTCGTGTCGTTCAATCAACACCATAATATTCGTACCTGATTTGGAGAATTTTATTGCGTTTGAAAGCAGATTGTTCATTACCTGTTCCAGTTTATCAGCATCGGCACTAATAAAAATTACGGATGGTCTGGCTTCCACATTCAAAGTAAGCGATTTTGCCTGGGCGTTTGTCCGATTAATATCCGTAATTCCGACAATATGTTGAACAAGATCGAATGATTGATAATTTAATTCGAATTTCCCGGATTCTATTTTTGAAACATCCAATAGATTATTTACCATATTCAAAAGATGTTTACTTGTTTTTTTGATGATATTCAGAAATTCAACATGTTCTTTTTTCAGCTCCGCTTCTTCAAGAATAAAATCGGTGAAAGCCGAAATATGTCCAAGCGGTCCACGCAGATCGTGTGCAGCCATTCCGAGCAAATGATTTTTTTCAAGATTTAATTTAGCGAGTTGAAGATTCTTTCTTTCCAGTTCTTCCTGTTGTCTGCTCAGACGAAGAAGTGTTGCCACTTTTGCGCGGGTAACTCTCACATCCAATGGTTTAAAAAGATAATCGACTGCACCATCTTCCAGCGCTTGTGTAACATATTTATGGTCTTTATTAATTGCTGTCACAAACAGGATCGGAATGTTTTTCGTCTGCGCATTCGATCTGAGAAATTTCGCTACTTCGAACCCATCCATCTCCGGCATCTGAACATCAAGCATGATTAAAGAAGGTTTTTCCTTCAATGCAATTTTCAGCGCTTCGTTCCCCGATGTGGCGAGAAAAAATTGCCGATCGTCCATCTGCAACATTCCTTCGAGCGAATAAAGATTCTCAATTCTATCATCGACCAGCAGAAGTTTATCCGTTATCTCGATATCGGCATTATTGTTTAATACGGTGGTTTCCATCTTACTGTTTCCTCCTTCTTTTTCCATTTATATTATTATTTATTTAATCTTTTTGTATATATTTTCTTTTTTATCTACAAGTTCAAACCTCCTGTTTACATCGCTCAGTAGCAATGTTTCTCTCGGACCTAATGCCAGAAATCCACCGAGATATAAACTATCACAGAACAATTTAAATACACGTTCCTGAAGATCTCTGTTGAAATAAATCAATACATTTCTGCACACGATCAGGTTGAATTCATCCGGAACCACTCCTGTAACGAGATCATGTTTGGAGAATACGGTTCTTCTCTTTAAAAATGCGCGCAGAATTGCTGCATCATACGAAGCGGTATAATACTCAGCAAAGGAATATTTTGCGTCTGTTTTTATATAATTTGATGTATATTCTTTCATATTCCGAAGGGGATATATTCCTTTCCGGGCTTTGGAAAGTACTTCCGTATTAATATCCGTTCCATATAACATGGAGTTTTCCAACATTCCGTTTTCATAGAGCAAAATAGCCATTGAATATACTTCTTCCCCACTCGAACAACCCGGGTGCCAGATTCGGATGTATGGTAAATTATTTAATGATTGAATAACGTTTTTTTGAAGGGAAATATAAAATTCAGGATCACGGAACATCTCTGTTACATTTACTGTTACATCATTCACAAAATCCTGAATTATCATTCGTTTATTAATCAGTTTATCGCATAATTCAGATGAAGTTCTTATTTTATTCAATTCCATATATCTTACAATTCTTCTGGTCATTGAAGCGTCTGCATAATCATTAAAATCATATCCATATAGCTCTCGTAAGATACTATATAAAGATTGCCAATGATTCCGTACCTTTCCCGATGTCGGGAGTGTTATTGATAAAGCCATACTCTCATCATCGATATTAACTGATCTGTATTAACAGGTTTGGAAATATAATCCGATGCACCCGCAGCAAGACATTTCTCTCTGTCACCTTTCATTGCATTCGCTGTGAGTGCGATAACCGGAAGTGTGGAGTGTATTTTCTCCTGACGTATTCTGCGTGTCGCTTCATAACCATCCATCTCCGGCATCATGATGTCCATGAGAACGAGGTCTATATCGGGATTCTCATCCAATCTGTTTAATGCTTCCTGACCATCGTTCGCTACAACGAGATTTAATTCGTGTTTTTCGAGAAAATGTGATAATGCGAAAATATTTCTCATATCATCATCAACCAACAATATTTTTCTTCCTTTCAATGATTGATGTGGTATCGCATTGTCTTTTATTGGTACACCATTATTTTGATAAGACCCATTTCCAAGTGCTGAGAGAAACAATCGCGTTTCATCCAATTGCTTTTCCAATAGACGATGACATACTTCGTCTAATTGCTGAACTGTTAATGGCTTCTGGTGAAATTCAACGGCACCATAATCAAGACTTTTCTGACGAAATTCTCCACCCGAGATAATATGTACCGGGATATGCTCTAAATCTCCATCCGATTTTAAGTTTTGCATAACGGTCCAACCATCCATAACCGGCAACCCGATATCTAATAATATAGCGCTTGGATTATGTTTCCTTGCCATCTCCAGACCTGTCTGTCCATCAGTTGCAATGATTGTTTTAAATCCATTTCTGATTGTACAATCTTTTAATACTTCAGCAAATATTTCGTCATCCTCAATTATTAATATGGTATTATCATGAGAATGTTGATCAATACCATATAAATTTCGACCACTATGCAAATCAGATCCATTTAATCCATTAGTTGTAAGGCCATTCGTGGAGTGCCCATTTAAACTCACAAGCGGAAGAACTACTTTTTGGTTACTGTTTAACGAAATATCGTTTACTGTATGATCACCTATTAATTCGTCAGGAGAAATATCGGATATTTGTTCGGGTATTCTGAATGGAAGATAGAGCCGGAATGTGCTTCCTTCACCTGTAACACTTTCAACCTGTAACTCTCCGCCCAGAATCAATGCGAGTTCCCGGCTAATGGAAAGCCCGAGCCCGGTACCGCCATATTTTCTGCTGGTAGAACCATCCGCCTGTTGAAATGCTTCAAAAATGAGATTTAATTTGTCCTTTGGAATACCGATACCCGAATCTTTTACTTCCATACAGATAACTCCATCTTCCGTTTTAAGCGTAGAATTTCGGAAATTTACGTGTTCATTTAATTTATATATATTAAACTCAACAGAACCATCTTTCGGGGTGAATTTGAATGCGTTTGATAAAAGATTTTTAACAACCTGTTCAATCCTCGTCCTGTCTGAGTAACAGAGTTCAGGAGTATTCTCCGTCAAATTTGTTTTAAAGTCAATACTCTTCCCTGTCGCCATCTCCTCAAATAATGACCGAATATCGGCCAGCATGGATTTAAGATCGAATTCCGCAGGTTCAAGTTGAATCTTTCTGGATTCGAGTTTGGCGAGATCAAGAATATCATTAATTAATTTAAGTAAATCCTTCCCGGAACGTTGAATAATATTGGCGTAGCTAACCTGTTTCTCTGTCAGTTTATTTTCAGGATTTTCCATCAGCAGATTGGAAAGAATTAAAATGCTATTGAGAGGCGTCCGTAATTCATGCGACATATTGGCCAGGAATTCTGCTTTATATTTATTTGATAATTCAAGTTCTTCGGCTTTTAAACTGATGGCTTCGCGAATAATTTCAAGCTCTCCGTTCTTAATTCTGATTGCTTCGTTATTCTCAGCAAGTAACTGTGCCTTTTCTTCCATCTGAGAATAAGTCTTCATCAGCTCTTCCTGCTGTGATTGGAGTTTCTCCCTGGAACTTTCAAGCAAATTACTTTTCACCATCAACTGCTCATTGCTCGCTTTCAGTTCCTCTTCCTGCGCACGTAATTTCTCATTTAATGTCTGAGACTGGGCGAGGAGGGATTCAGTTTTCAATTTACGCGATAACATATCGAGTGTGGATCCGAGAAGTTTGGAAAATTTTTCTAAAAATTCCTCTTCAATATCACCAAAGTCATTAAATGTTGAAACTTCAAGAACCCCTTTTACCTCATGCATAAAAAGAACAGGTACAACTGCTATTGATTTTGGAGCTGCTTCACCAAGTCCCGAATTAATCTTCAAATAATTATCGGGTGTATTTTCGAGCATCACCATTTTATGATCAAGATAAACCTGTCCGATCATTCCTTCGCCCGGTTGAATAATAGTGCGGATTTGTTCCGAATTACTTAAAGCATATCCGGCGGCAAGTGCCAATATGACTTCATTGTCTTCAAACTCCTTGGCTATATACATGCACCCATGTGATGCTTTTGTGTACGTTACGAGAAAGCTCACAATATTTCTGTAATATTCATCAAGATTTTCAGAATTAGCCTGGAGTAATTCACCTGCCTGAGCCAATCCCGAATTTACCCAATATCTTTTCTGATCTTCGATTGCATTATTGCGGAGATTCTCACGCATATCAATCAGTGCTTTTCCCAACACATCTTTGTCGCTGAGTGGTGTGTAAGAAGAATTGAGATTGCCGTTACCAATATCCTCGGCGAATGTAGTTGTCTTCCCTAATGCACTCACCAGATTCTTGACCGAGCCCATCATTTCTCCAATTTCATCACCGCGGTCAGGCATATTCAATTCAGACAATTGTCCTTTTCCAAGAGAATTAATTACCTCCTTGATGCGAATAACAGGTTTGGTAATTGAACCCGACATATACAGTGAGAATATGAGGCTTAATACGATTAAAATAAATGATAGCCAGATAATCGAATAATTTAATATTTTTGATGAGGAAGTCAATTCCGCCTGACATTCCATTTTCTGAATATTTAATTGTTTCCCAATTTTATCCAGTTTTATCTGCAAGGCAGCAGTCATCGGTATCACTTCATCTTCAATCGCCGTTTCACCATCCATTTTCAGAAATGGGTCATCATAGTCTCTGAATGTGACAAGCGAGCTCATAATACCTTTCTCTACTTCGATCAGCGCATCGAAGTCTTTAAATACTGCAACCATTTCTTTTGTTGAAGTTTTATTATCCCATTCTTTAAGTAATGGGATAAATTTATTTTTAAGCGCCGGGTAACTTCTTTGTTGCAGTTTGACCAAAGCTTTCTTATCCACATCATTTGATCTAAGATATACCCAGTTTGTAGAGAGCATCTTTGACTCCGATAACATATAGTTAAATTCATCCAACGCTTTAAGAGATGGATCGATAACCGCAGAATTCTTTATCGATATCTTTTCATTCCTGTTGAACGTGAGATAACTGATTACCGCGTTCACGACAAAAAAGAAAATCAGGATGAAGAATGATAAGAATATCCTGTGGGTCAAACTCATTTTCAGGTTTTTCATCTTGGGGAATTTATTTATTAAGGTTTAGAATTTACAGGTTAAGTGAGTGAATATTTCTCTTCCTTTTCCAGGGATTGGATCATAACCCGATCTGTATGCCTGAATATAAGAATTATCCTGATTTAATATATTTTTTAATCCGAGACCGAGCGTAAATCTATCATCCTTATATTCCAGAAATACACCGGCAAGTGCAGTTGGAGAATAGTGAATCAACTGATCATTTATATCATATCCATAACGGTCGCTGTAACCTGTGAAGGTTAGATCGGCATAGAAATGCTTGTTCATTCTTATACTCGAATGGAGAGATAATTTGTGTGCTGCAAAGGCAACCAAAAGATCTGATCTTCCATCCACCGTATAAAGTGGAACCTGATTACGATCCGGCGCATAAAATGAGTAACCCGCATTTAGATAGCCCCATGATCTTTTATATTTGGTTTCCACTTCAATCCCTTTTGTACCGGTCCGATCGAAATTAAAATATTCTTCAGTAACACTGTCTTGCTTATAGAGGATAGGATCGAGAATGGAAATGTCGTACATGTTCATTGTCAGCATAAAATTTTTAGAAATTTCATATCCCGTTTCAAATTCCATCACCCGTGTTTTTTCGGGACGAATTGTATTATTTAGATTCATATTGATGATTGAAGGTGCTCTGAACGCATCAGAGAACAAAAATTTGAAATGTAAGCGGTCGAACTTTTTTGTGATGCTGAACCGAGGGACAAACACCGATCCGTATTGTTGATGACGATCAAATCTGGCACCTACAGTTACGTACGCGAACTTACTTTTAACGAGCATTTGGGAAAAAAGCGCTCCATTATAATATGTGACAGTATTTTTATTTGTGTGACTGAAAACTTCATGAGATTCAGGGACATTATACCATGCATTATCCATAAAACTCTCGACACCGGCAACAATATTCACATTTCTAAGTGGATCGTAATTCACAGAAATTTTTCCGGTGTAGCGACTGTTGAGAGTATTCAAATAATGAGAAGTGTCATTATTATTCACGTATGCCCAAGGAATATTTGTTTTAAAATTCAATTGTGGAGTGATTTTCAGGTTTTCACGAAGTCTCCAGTCATATTTGAGTCCCACGAGATGGTATCTGAATAACCAATCGCATTGACGGTATGTAGCGCGTTGTACATAATCGTCATATATATACCTGAAAGAAATATTTCTATATTCAATACCCACGTTAAGAAATAAATTGTGGGACCAGGAACTGTCCATAAAATTAACCGGGGTCCCATCTCCACCAATCGTTTTGTCGCTCTGAATTCCATCAGCAGTTTTACATTGAATGGAAAAATCAAGCCCGTTTCTAAATTGTTTACCAAGCACCAAACTCAGGTTTCTTTCCGAGAGAGAATGACTGAGGTTTGAATAAACAGATGACGCACTACCCCCATTTATATTTTTTCCCCTGAAAGTAACAATATTGATAACAGCCAATTCGGCATTTCCACCGTATATAGCTGAACCTGGTCCTCGGATTATTTCTATCCGATCTATATTCTCAATTGGATAATGCATTCCGAATTGAAGATTCTGATAGCTCGTTTCCTGCATTTCCTGTCCATCAAAAAGCAGTAAAACTTTACCTTCCTGCGCCCAGTTTCCACGGATACCAATAGAGACAACATTATCCACATCCTGTGCGAAATCAAGACCCGGAACATTCCGTAAAACATCCATCAAATCTACTGCACCGGAGTTTCTGATTTCATCAGATGTAATCAGGGTGACGATCCCGGGAGACTCGCGAAGTGTTTGTTCGTTAGTAGTCGTGATAGTCACTTTCATGTTCATTAAATCCCGTAAAGAAAGATCATAGAAATCTTTTTTTGAGGTGTCGGTTTGAGCGAAGACTACAAGACATGTCAATGTTGCTGTCAGGAGGAGGGTTAGTCTTTTCATTTTCATTTTATTTGTTTTTAATTTACCATACTTGCCATTGAGATAAGTTCTCCGGCAACCTGCATTGATTTCTTTTGAATATTGGTTTGGTTAATTTCAAATCTGAGTTTGTCGTCAATAATTGTAAAATTTATATCCGACCCCTTTTTTAAGCCACTGCTTTTATCTGTAATGATTAACACAGGACTTTCATTCAATTTTGCGGCTACATTTTCGAGGTAACCCGATTGCCATTGGGGAATAAAAATGATATTGAAACTTTTAGGATCCATGTCTGCGGAGTATTTCATTATTTTAATATCCTGCTCTCCTACTTTTTTTTGATACGTTATTTTGACCAATTCTTCATATATAAGAGAAGTCCCCATTACCCCAATCACAAACTCACCTGACGATTTTTCGGTTGGCCAATTAATATATTTAGTAAAGCGGTAGATAAATTTAGCATGGAATGAATAATCTATTTCCTGTGATGATAAAGTCAAAGGTGTTATGAATATGCATGAGATAAACAGATAAAGTGTCCATATTTTCCAATTAGAATTAATACTTTTATCGTAAATATTATTCATCTACCTTTTCAGAATTCAGGATTAGAGATTAATCTCCGCAAGAGACTCGATGTTCAAGGGTTTGCAGATAAATTTGCAGACCTGTTTATTACTCATCGCTTTTGTAATATCATTTATGTCGAGTGTAGATGAGATCACAACGATCTTGCATTTTTCTCTCATCATTGCCGGTAAAAACTGATATGCTTCAAGAAAATCGAATCCTGTTGCTTTCGGCATACGAATATCCAAGAGGATTAATTCAGGGAGTGCATTTTGATTTTCGTTATTCAAACGCAAATAATCCAATGCGCTGCTTACAGACAATTTCGTGATAACATTTTCGGCAAACGAGCTGGCTTCAATGATTCTTTTGGTGATGTAGTTATCCACATCGTTATCATCTACCACCATCACTGTTTTATATTTTTTAATATCCATTTCGTGTTTCATATTCAGTCAATTTAAACATTCGGAATTCTTACAATGAAAGTTGTACCCGCGCCTGGCGTCGATTCGAAACTGATCGTTCCATTGAGCTTATCTATAATTTCTTTCACTATATATAGACCAAGACCTGAACCGACATTCCGTTCTGAAGCGCGAAAAAACATCTCAAATATTTTATCATGGTTTTCCGCTGCGATTCCCTCACCATTATCGGTCAATTTAATTTCCGCATAACCCTCAATCATCCTGACGTTCACAGATACATAAGGTTTTTTCTGATTTAAATTATGATATTTAATCGCATTCGAGAAAAGATTATTCAGAATCACTGAAATCCTTTTCTGATCAGATCTGAACTCCGTCGTGTATTCTATTTCTTTATATATTTCAATACGTCCGGCTCCTTCCATGAATCGGAGGTTATCGACCACTTCATCAATAATTGATTTGAAATCAATTGTATTCTTTACTACATCGAGTCTTGAATTTCTGGAATATATAATAATATCCTGGATAAAACCGTCCAGCTTATTTATAGATTTCCTCATCATGTTGAGGTATTGTTTCTGAGCAGGGTCGGCAGTGTCCATTTCTGCAACATTGATCAATCCCAGCACAGAAACCAGCGGAGCACGGAGGTCATGAGAAGCACTATACACAAATCGATCGAGTTCGGAATTTATTTTCTTGAGCTCTGCATTATTCGCGATCAAAGCTTCCTGCCATTTTTTGTTTTCGGTGACATCATTTTGAAGAGAAACATAGTGAGTTACATTTCCTCTTTCGTCAAATACCGGAGCAATCACCAACAGATTCCAGAACGGTGTTCCGTCTTTTCTATAATGTTGAATTTCACCTCTGAAGGTTTTACATGTGCGTATACAATTGTTAATATTCTGAATTTCCACAACAGAGGTATCACTCCCATTTAAAAAACGAAGATTTTTACCCAGGACTTCTGAAGAAGAATAACCGGTATTCTCGCAAAACTTTTCATTTGCGAAAATGATCGGATTATCCGGTAGATTGGGATTCGTGATTACGATTCCTTCCGCAGCACTCTCTATTGCACGTCTCTGAATACGCAGTGTTTCTTCAAAATTCTTTCTTTCTGTAATATCTGTGATAGAACCGTCTCGACGATCCAGTTTTCCTTTTTCATTATATATAGATATGTTTTTATCGCACACCCATCTTAATTCTTCATTCTTTTTCACAATGCGGTATTCCAAACGAATTGGTTTTCCGGATAAAGCTGAATTACGAAAAGTATTGATCACTGTGAGAACATCTTCAGGGTGAATACACCTGATCCAAAGATCAGGATCAGATAAAAACTCCTGTTGGGTATAACCGTAAAACTCTTCGCACTTACCGCTGATGTAGCTTACACGATTGTCTGAATCAAACGAGTAAATTACATCCAGGATATTATCCACCACTGTTTGTATCAAAACGTCGTTTTGAATAATCTCAGAAACCTTCTTCAAGGGTTCTCCCGAAACAGGTTTTGTTGAGCGAACAGACTGTTTTACAGGTACATATAAGACTTCGCCTGGTATTGTTTCAAATTGGGATTGGCTTGAACCGGCTGCATTTGAAGTTGGGTCGAAGAAGCGTAGAAGTTCTTTCATGTGGGACGTATTTAGGGGAACAAATCATGGGTCAAAGATGTAGTGATAAGCGCAGCAATGTTTTGCGTCTGACTTACTTCAATTGCAGGTGTAAGATTTTTAACGATTATGGGTGAAAAAGCCTCATCCCCGCCCTTCTGCCGACTCATATCCGACGCTTTTTCTGCCCCGCCCTCGACCATTCTCCCGCCTCATCCCTGCCCTTCTCCCGCTCCACCCAACCTCCCCAAATGGGGAGGAGAAAAGAAAAGAAGGGAGAAATAAATCTGCAATTAGATGTAAGAAAATATGCGAAACTGCGTTAATCAGCGTTCAAAATGCAGGCGAAATTGTCAGAATAGATATTCTGCCTTAGAGTTTTTATCTTTGTAAATAAATTAATATGCGTCTCTACCGATATTTCTTAATCACTCTTTTTCTCGGAACTTTGATCACTGAAGTTTCCGCACAAAGTAATTCCGACACTGCAATGGTTCAGTTTTCGGGAATTGTGGTGACGGGTGACAGCCTGATTCCAGTTCCATTCACAACTGTCCTTATTCGAAATCAGAGAAAAGGAACGATCACTGATTTTTACGGGTTTTTCTCATTTATAGCCATGAAAGGCGACACGATCGAGTTCTCTTCGATTGGTTATAAAAGAGGACATTTCATCATTCCTGATACGCTCACAGAAAACAGGTATTCATTGATACAAAT
>JAHEYM010000076.1:0-411 GCA_023251595.1 Bacteroidota bacterium | reverse complement strand
AATTATGCTTAAAGAAGCCGTCATCTACCCCTGGCCTTCTTATGATCAGTTTAAACGAGCATTTATCGCACTGAAAGTGCCTGACGATGACCTTGAAAGAGCAAAAAAGAATCTTGCTCTTCAGGAGATGAAATTCAGGATGGAGAGAACACCAATGGACGGGCAAGCGAATCAGATGTTAGCCCTCCAACAGGAGACAAACAAACTCTATTATGCCGGACAACTTCCCCCGAACAATCTTTTAAATCCCCTTGCCTGGGCTAAATTTATTCAGGCATGGAAGAATGGAGATTTCAAACGGAAAGATTAGCGCGATTACCTCACAATCAACATTTTCCTGGTGATTCGTTGATCTTTAAATTCAAGAGAGTAATAGTAGATTCCCGGAGCCCAGCCCTTCACAGAAAACTG
>JAHEYM010000430.1:1326-3296 GCA_023251595.1 Bacteroidota bacterium | reverse complement strand
CGTGCAATGAATAGTAATTCCGTTCAGGATTTCGGAAATATTATTATTGAATTTAATGCGAATGTTTCTGTTGCTGATGCCAAACAGAAAGTAAAAGATGCTGTGGATAAAGCAAAGACAGATTTGCCCAGCGATCTTCCAAACCAGCCATCTGTGCAGGAAATAGACTTTTCTGAATTTCCGATTATGTTTATAAATCTTTCGGGAGGTTATGATCTCGACAAGTTGAAAAAATATGCGGATTATACTAAAGACCGGATCGAACAGATGCGGGAAATTACGCGTGTTGATATCGTCGGGGCTCCCGAGAAGGAAGTTAAGATCGATATCAATATGTATAAAATGCAAGCGGCGGAAGTAACTTTCTTTGATATAGAAAATGCAGTAAAAGCAGAGAACCTCACCATTTCGGCAGGTTTGGTAAAAAGGGGTGATCAGAAAAATTCCGTTCGGATTCTCGGTGAATTTACAAGTGTGGAGCAAATAAAAAATATTGTAGTGAGATCAATGCCCGGCGCACCTATACATTTAAGTGAACTTGCCGATAATATTGAATTTGCGTATAAAGATAAAGAGAGTTACGCGCGACTCGATCATGATAATGTTATAACGCTGAATGTTATAAAAAGAAGTGGCGAAAATCTGATAGCAGCATCCGATAAAATTAACGCTCTCATTACAGAACTCAGGAAGGAAAAGTTCCCCGAAGGATTAAAAGTATCTGTCACAAACGATCAATCTGTTCGGACCAGAAGCACTTTATCCGATTTAATTAACAGTATTGTTATCGGATTTATTCTCGTTACCCTCGTGCTCATGTTTTTCATGGGTAGTACAAATGCACTATTCGTCGGTCTTTCTGTTCCTCTCTCATCATTTCTAGCCTTCATGATATTGCCGAGTATCGGATTTACCTTAAACATGATCGTGCTTTTTTCATTTCTTTTTGCGCTTGGTATTATTGTAGATGATGCCATTGTCGTCATCGAAAATACACACCGTTTATTAAGTACAGGAAAGATGAATGTTATCACGGCCGCGAAACATGCGGCAGGAGAAATATTTGTTCCGGTATTCGCGGGGACTCTGACAACGCTTGCACCGTTTTTTCCTTTAATCTTCTGGCCTGGGATGGTTGGCAAATTCATGCACTTTTTGCCCATCACACTTATTATTACGCTTATTGCATCATTAATCGTTGCTTTTATTATTAACCCGATTTTTGCTGTTTCTTTTATGAAGAAAGAGCACACACATAAATTGGAAGAGGGTGACATCAGGAATCCGAAACGGAAAATATCTAAGGGATTATGGATTGCTTCCGTCTTATTTTTAGTAGTGGGAATATTATGTCACCTTCAGGGAAATCCGGGGTTAGGTAATTTCTCCATATTTTTAATTCTCATTTTATTCATCAATAAATTTATTTTTGAAAGAATGATTCATGGATTTCAGTCAAAAGTTTTGCCTGCATTCATGAATGGATATGAGAAATTATTAAGATGGGCTTTACGGAAAAACCATCCATGGGGTTTATTGGGTGGAACTCTTATATTATTTATTTTTAGTATATTTTTTATTAGTGTCAGAGCGCCTAAAGTTACATTTTTTCCCAAAGGTGATCCTAATAATGTGATGGTCTTTTTAACTACTCCGATTGGTACCGATGTTTCAATTACTGATTCAATCACGAAAGAAGTTGAGAAAAGGGTATATAATGTAATTGGCGATCATAATGAAATTGTTGATGCAGTCATATCCAATGTGGCAATTGGTGCGAACGATATTACGGATAGAGGTGCGGGTGCTGCTTCCAATAAGAGCAAAATTACTATTGCTTTTGTTGAATTTTCAAAAAGAAATGGAAAGTCAACTACAGTTTATTTGGATAAAATCCGGGAGGCGGTTCAAGATATTAAAGGAGCCGTAATCACTATAGATCAGGAAAAGAATGGACCCCCAACAGGCAA
>JAHEYM010000430.1:0-1316 GCA_023251595.1 Bacteroidota bacterium | reverse complement strand
ATGATTATAAGAAACTCATAGGTATTTCTGCCGATTTAAAACATTTTCTCGATTCACTGAAAATTCCGGGAATTGAAGAATTAAAATCGGATGTTGAGAACAGAAATCGTGAATTAATAATAGATATCGATCGTGAACGGGCGAACAGAGATGGGATTACTACCGGACAAATTGGAATGGAATTACGAACTGCAATTTTTGGTAAAGAAGTTTCAAAATACAGATTAAAAGAAGATCAATATCCAATTGAGCTGCGATATAGCCCGGAGGTTAGAAATAATATAGATAAATTATTAAATCTTAAAATTACGTACAGAGATATGGCAGCTAACGGACTTATCCGTCAGATTCCATTGTATTCGCTGGCACATGTTACCGATACAGTTACGATTGGTGGTATTAAGCGGAAGAATCAGAAACGCATGATTACGCTTTCTTCGAATGTATTAAGTAACTTCACTCCTAATGAGGTAGTTGATAAAGTGAAACAGGAAATAAAAGCGTTTCATACGGAAGACGGATATAGCATTAATTTCACTGGAGAATCTGCAGATCAACAGGAAACCGCAGATTTTCTTGGAACTGCCATGTTGATTTCTATTATGCTGGTTTTCTTAATTCTAGTTTTGCAATTTAATTCGATTTCAAAACCGGTTATTATTCTTACTGAGATATTTTTCTCTGTCATTGGTGTGTTACTTGGATTTGCAATATTCAGAATGGATGTCTCTGTTGCGATGACCGGAATTGGTATTGTAGCACTCGCCGGAATTGTAGTGAAGAATGGAATTTTATTGGTTGAATTTTCTGATGTATTAAAATCGCAGGGAATGAAAACGAGAGAGGCAATTGTGATGGCAGGTAAAACAAGATTAAAACCGGTGCTCCTTACCGCGAGTGCAACGATGCTCGGTCTTGTTCCACTGGCAATCGGATTTAATATCAATTTTGCTACATTATTTTCGCATTTCGAACCTCATATATTCTTCGGTGGCGATAGTGTTGTATTCTGGAAACCATTATCGTGGACTATAATTTTCGGTCTTGGATTCGCTACATTTCTCACCTTATTATTAGTTCCTGCAATGTATCTGATTGCATTCAGACTTTGGATGAAATGGAGAAGATATTGGTTTAAACCGAATCCGGATCATGGAGCGAATTTCTTAACAATAGATGATGAAAATATTATATAATGGTAGAGACGTTGCATGCAACGTCTCTGCGGGTTTGTACGTATTCTTTTTTTTTGCAATTAGTTTGTCCCTCGACTCCTGTAATTCAAAAAACAAATATGTAAAGCCAATTCACAAGAA
>JAHEYM010000429.1 GCA_023251595.1 Bacteroidota bacterium | reverse complement strand
CTTAGAAGGATGAAGGGCAAGAAGGTTATCGGGTAGAGTAAATTTGAATTGGGATAATTTCATGAAAGGAAGTGGTTATTAATATGGGAAAGCGTTTCAACAAAAGGAGTGCAAAGGTAATATAACAAAGAAGCGAAGTCAAGCAAATAATTGATGCAGAAAGCGTTAAATTTCTTTATCAGAGCCAAATTTCTCTCTGAATGCTTCAATTGTCCATGCATCCTCGAGTTTGTAGGCACCTATGCGGGTACGGCACAATTTCGTGAGATGCCCGCCACTGCCGAGTAATTTGCCAATGTCATGCGCCAACGAACGAATGTAGGTGCCTTTGGAACACTTCACCCTAAAATACAAATCGGGCATATTAATTTCAGTGATTTCGAAGTCATAAATCTCCACTTCGCGCGGAAGAAGTTCGAAAACCTTGCCCTGACGCGCTAATTTATACGCTCTCTTGCCATCCACTTTTTTCGCAGAATGGTTCGGTGGAACCTGTTTTATTTTTCCTGTGAGTGTTTTTACCGCCTCTGCAATCATCGTTTTTGTGATGTGCGAAGTTTCATACAGGAAATCGGGCTCGGTCTCCATATCGAAAGATGGCGTGCTCGCGCCGAGACGAATAATGCCGGTGTATTCTTTCTCCTGTGCCTGAATCAGATCAATTCCTTTGGTTTTCTTCTCAGTGCAAAGGATGAGGAGTCCCGTTGCGAGCGGATCCAATGTGCCCGCATGCCCAACTTTTTTGTAACCATAAATTCGTTTTACAGTGGCAACGACGTGGGCGGAAGTCCAGTGATAGGGTTTATCGAAGAGGAGAACTTCACCATCTTCACTCATACGATTTTGATTTGAACGCCACAAGCTAAAAGTACGAGGATTAGCACACCGACGATGATCCGGTAATACCCGAACATTTTAAATCCGTGTTTGGTGAGGAATGTGATGAATCCTTTGATTGCAAGCATCGCGACAAGAAAAGCGATGATGTTTCCAAGAACCAAAAGTTTGATATTATCGGAACTGAAGCTGCCACCATCTTTGTAATATTCGTACATTTTGTAACAGGTTGCAGCAAACATGGTAGGAACGGCCAGAAAAAATGAAAATTCTGCGGCACCACGACGAGTTAATTTTTGGCTTAGACCACCGATAATGGTAGCGGCTGAACGTGATACGCCGGGCATGAGCGCGAGTACCTGGAAGCATCCGATTTTGAATGCCTTTATATAGTTGATAGGTTGATGAGTTGATGAGTTGATGGGTTTTGGCTGGATCAGTTGATCATCAAGAGATTCGCCGATGGGCGATTTCCCAATATCCCCCGCTGGAGGGGGCAGGGGGAGGAAGATTCGATCGATAAACAGCAGTACAATTCCTCCTGCAAGAAGTGAACAAGCTACAATCACAACATTTTCGAGCCACTGATCGATGAGGTGACTAAGCAGTTTTCCGCAAATGGCAGCGGGAATGAAGGCAACAAATAATTTGAGATAGAAATCGATCGATTGGGCAAATCTTCTCCAGTACAGCACCATGACCGAAAGAATGGCGCCAAACTGAATGCTGATGTTGAACATTTTGGTGAATGGTTCGTCGGCGATATTCATCAGTGAAGAACCAATGATGAGGTGACCTGTGGAGGAGATCGGTAAAAACTCTGTCACTCCCTCGATAATACCAAGGATGACTGCTTCGAATATTGACATAGGATGGGGAAAACCTGTTTAACGGAACGAACGGATTAGACTCTAGTCTTTAGGTTTCTTCAAGATCGCGAAAATTTCAATCGCGTATCCAAGAAGAACCACGATAGGCGCAATGATGATGCGACGTGCGCTAAAGATTTCGTCGGGGTGAAATTTGTTTGGATCATCAGTTTTTCCGCCCGACATAAGGACAAAACCGATCACAATAAAGGCAATGCCAACCAGCATCCACATATAATTTTCTTTGCCGAAAGCGAAGTCTAACTGCTTCTTCTCTTTATTGAGAATTTGCTTTGCAGGAGCGGGCGTAGGTTTCTTTGGTTCAGCCATGAGTATAGGGTTCTGAACGGCAAAGATATTACAAATAAAGATCATCCGTTCGCAAACGGAGATATTTTCGTACGGCGAGCCAGGTGCAAACCCAGGAAATCAAGATTCCGAGCAATAAAACGATTCCGAAAAGAAGACCGTACCAATCCATATTGTCGATTTCGACCTGTTCGAGATCGGGAATTTTTTTTGGTGCGATATAGAGAACAGCAACGAGTAGAGCTATTGCAACTATGGAAGAATATATTCCATGCATAATTCCTTTCAAAATAAATGGCCTGCGAATAAATGCACGGGTAGCTCCGACTAATTGCATACTTCGGATTAAAAATCTTTTCGAATATATATTTAATCGGATCGTATTGTTGATGAGTGCGATGGAAATTAATAATAAAATTCCAAAGAAAAAAAGAATGACCAGACTTATACTTTTTATATTTTCATTCATCGAGTCGAGAAGCGATCTTTTATATTCGACCTCTTTCACATATTTATTTTTCGATAATTCTTTTTTTATTTTTTCGATATTCGCCGGATCAGCAAATTCTGCGTGAAGTCTTATTTCGATCGACGCAGGCAAGGGATTATAATCGAGAATGGAGAGAAAATCTTCACTGCCTAAATCCTTCTGAAGATTTCGCGCCGCCTGTTCTTTTGTGATATATTCCGCGGCGAGAACATACGGTTCGGCATCGAGCGATTTTTTGAATTGTCCGATATCGGCTTCCTTCACTCCATCGTTTAGCGTGAGCGAAAGTTGAAACCGCTCCTTCACCATATCCGAAATTTTCTTGGCATCGATAACGAACAAACCGAAAAGTCCGAAGAGAAAAAGGACAAGCGCGATACTCACAACAGACGAAGCGTACGACGTTCGTACACGCATCGAATAAATCCGCGATTCTTCCTGTGACATAACGAGGCAAAGATATCTACAACAAATGTTCATTCGCGGAACACTTCACCCGAATTGTTAATACTGAATTGTTAGCAAAACAGCTTCACTAATCTCAACATCGAAATCCTATCTTTGCAAAAATGTTTTCATGGAAGAGAAGTTGAAAAAGTTGGAGGAGATGAAGGCCGAAGCTCTGCTGGGTGGAGGGAAGAGCCGCATCGAATCGCAACATAAGAAAGGGAAACTCACCGCCCGCGAACGTCTTCATTTTCTGATGGATGAAGGTTCGTTCGAAGAAATCGGAATGCTTGTAACCCATCGTGCCGTCGAATTTGGCATGGAGGAGGAGAAATATCTTGGCAATG
>JAHEYM010000075.1 GCA_023251595.1 Bacteroidota bacterium | reverse complement strand
CGGAGGAATACTAGCTGAGAAAATAAGCGAACGTGCATGATGCTTTAAATAATTAATTGTATCGAAATCACTCGCAATAAAACCACCGACGGATGCAAGCGATTTACTGAAAGTTCCCATAATCAGGTCCACATCGTCCGTAACTCCAAAGTGATTTACAATTCCTCTTCCGCCTTTTCCAAAAACACCTAAAGAATGTGCTTCATCGACCATGATTGTTGCACCGTATTTTTTTGAAAGTTCAACGATTTGAGGAAGTTTCACCAGATCGCCTTCCATGCTGAAGAGTCCGTCGAGAACAATCAACTTTATTTTGTCGGATTCAATTCCTTTCAAAACATTTTCGAGCGATTCCATATTGTTGTGTTTGTATTTCACAACCTTGGAAAACGAAAGACGACTTCCATCAATAATCGAAGCGTGATTGAATTCGTCGAGAATTATATAATTATTCCTTCCTGTCAGAGAACTTACAACGCCGAGATTTACCTGAAAGCCTGTACTGAAAACAATCGAGGCTTCTTTCCCGACCAATTCTGCAAGTTTTTCTTCAAGTTTAATGTGGATATCCAGTGTTCCATTCAGAAACCTAGAGCCGACACAACCGCTTCCGTATTTGTCGATAGCGGCTTTTGCGGCCTCTTTTACTTTCGGGTGACTCGTCAAGCCGAGATAACTATTCGAACCGAACATCAGCACTTTTTGTCCACCCATAATTACCTCGGGATCTTGTTGTGATTCGATCACTCGGAAATATGGATAAATACCCAAGCGCTTCACTTTCTGTGGTTCTCTGTACCCCGAAAGTTTCTTTTTAAGTTCTTCCTGCATAAATATTAGTCTGGTTTAGTTGGAGGGTTTATTGATTTCTGAATTTCATTCTCCCAATGAAATGTTTGCAGAGATAATCATTCAGGTATTTTCCTAATGTTACGGAGATGTTACCTGAAACCGAAGGGCAAAGTTAACAAGAAATTTGCAATCAAGAGTCTCCATCATCAGTTAGTATAATGAAGTGAGAATCAAAGGGTTCGAAATTTTCTTTTAACGTGTGGAAGAAATTTACCCCATACTTGAGATAGTAAGGGATGAAATTGTCGAATCTTTCCTGCATCTGACCATCCGGGAAAAGTTTCTCCCGAAGCGATCGTACCTGATTGATATTAGTTTCCATTTTTCGTTTCTGAGCGCGCATCAACTTCTCTCCGATTCCATCAAGCGCGTTCTGAACACGTTGCATTTCAGCATCTACTGTCGATTTCAAAGTCGGATCTACCGCAGCTGCTTTCAAGGCAAGTGCTTCGAACTGATTCTGAATAGCCCTTCTTTCCTGTTCCATCGAAAGGTTTTCACCCTCATGTCTTGTCACAAATTCCCTTATCAAATCGTTGGTTTCAAGAAACATATCCTCTGCTTTCATCCCGTTTTTGCGGAGTTTACGGTTTTGCTGCTCATCGACCCACATCACAGAGTTTCTGAGAAAAAGAATCGGGAATGGCACACCATGATGAAGAAACATCTCACGAAATTCAAGCCAATAAGAGACTTCTGCGGGACCGCCAACCATCGCAATTCCTGGTAACAAAAACTCCTGATAAAGAGGACGAAGAACAACGTTTGGACTGAATTGCTCAGGATTTTTGGTAATCGCCTCCGTTATTTCTTCTTGGGTGAAAGAAATGTCTGTATTCAGGACTTTGATCAAATCACCATCTCGTACGAGACGCTCACGAATCGATCCAAGAAGATAAAATAAATTGATTTCTCTTGGATTAACCTGCGTTTTATAATGTTCGCTTAATCGAAGATTTGTTGAATCGATTATACTGAAATTTGTCTCATTTAAAATATCATCGAGCATAATTTTGGTGAAACTTTTTTTCAAAACAACATCATCCCCATCAATACACACTAAACCGTATTTGCCAAAAAGAGAATCCATAATGAGACGAGTCGATTCTCCCAAAGATCGTTTTTCACCATACGCATTACTGAATAATTCAAGCAGATATTCGGCTTCGGGTGTCTTACCCATCAATTCATCCAATTCATCCAGAAGCGTATTGATTCCGGCAGTTGACATTCTACCGGTGGCCCCCATCTGATCTGTATCCCAATCAAGCTTTTTACCGAAAATATTTACTGATTTAATTTCCTCCAGATCATGATCCTCAGTTGCCATCCAAAAAACCGGCACGAAATTATTCTGCGGAAATTTTTTGGCTAACCGTTCTGCCAATAGTATGGTTGTGATAATTTTATAAATCGAATATAATGGTCCGGTGAAAAGATTCAGTTGATGTCCGGTCGTAACTGTATATGTATTTTCTTTTTCCAGCAAATCTATGTTTGCTGAAACTTTCGGTCCTGGCCAGTTCGGGTGTCCCTTTTTTTTGGTTGAAGAATTTTTTGAAGTGTAATTAAATTCACCCGAACCCCAATCGACATCCTCGATAACGGCATATTGTTTTCTTAAACAATCGGTTAAAATTTTGCGATCAACATCTCTTTTAAATCCCGTATTGAATAATTTTTCGAATGACTCTATTTCCGGTGGGAGCGTATAAAAATTATCTAAAAATTTATCGCGCGCAATATAATCCAACACGATCTGTGGAAAACCTGCTTCCGAAAATTCTATCGTATTTTTTTTAATTTTCATGTTGCGCCAATTTATCCCCCTTCGGAGGGGGTTGGGGGAGGATTGCACACTCTCCGATTAGATCAAAACTTTCGGTTCCGGTTATTTTAATATTTGCAAAATCGCCAATTCGTAGAAATTGATTTGTTGCGTCGATTAATACTTCGTTATCTACTTCCGGACTATCATATTCTGTTCTTCCAACGAAATAATCTCCTTCTTTTCGATCAATTAATACTTTTAATGTTTGTCCGATTTTTTCTTCATTTAATTCAGTAGAAATTTCCTGTTGAATTAACATGATGGCAGCTGCTCGTTCCTGTTTCAGTGCTTCAGGAACATCATCAATTAATTTATGTGCAGAAGTATTTTCTTCGTGTGAATAAGTAAAAACTCCAAGACGATCGAAACGTGCTTTATCAACAAAACTTTTCATCTCCTGAAATGCAGCCTCCGTTTCTCCGGGATAGCCGACAATTAAGGTGGTGCGTAATGAGATACCGGGAACAGTTTCCCGAATTCGTTTAATCAATTCACGGGTTTTGGTTCCATCCATTCCCCGTTTCATCGATTTCAGAATGTCCGAATTTATATGTTGAAGCGGGATGTCGAGATACTTACAAATATTGTCACGTTCTCTCATCACTTCCAAAATATCTTCGGGAAAACCGGATGGGAAAGCGTAATGTAAACGAATCCATTCAACTCCTTCGATGTCCGACATTTGTCGCAATAAATCCGCCAACACTCTTTTGCCATAAAGATCGAGACCGTAATAAGTAGAATCCTGAGCGATGAGAATAATTTCTTTGATTCCACTTTTCACCAAGGCTTTTGTTTCTGCAAGAATTTCTTCGATGGGTTTCGATTTATGAACCCCACGCATAATTGGAATAGCACAAAATGAACATGGTCTGTCGCAACCCTCAGATATTTTTAAATATGCAAAATGCGATGGTGTTGTGAGAACTCTTTCACCAATTAATTCATGGCGATAATCGATGCCAATGGATTTTAAAAGTTTTGGTAAATCGTGAGTACCAAAAAAACTATCTACTTCGGGAATTTCTTTTCTTAATTCGGGTTTATATCTTTCGCTCAAACAACCCGTCACAATTAAACGATCTATTTTCCCGCTTGCTTTTGCTTTTGCAAATCTTAGAATCGTATCGATACTCTCCTGTTTTGCATTTTCGATAAAACCGCAAGTGTTAATTATTACGATTCCACCCTCCTGCTCTTCCGATTCATGCACAACATCCCGCCCACCCGCACGCAATTGACCCATTAACACTTCTGAGTCAACGATGTTTTTCGAACACCCGAGTGTAATGACATTAATTTTCTGTTGACGGAAGTCTTTTGTTTTCATTATTTATTTGAAAACGAGAAATATTTTCATTTGTGGTTTGCGGTTTTCTGCAGGATCAGAACAGATTGCTTCGGTTGCCTGAATATGTTCAGTTCAGACAAGTGGTAAGAATCGGCCCCCTCGCAATGACGGTATTCAATGGACAAAGCAGGAAAAAATGATCCGGCAAATTTCACGGATGTGAAATTTGCCGGATCATTTTTTCCTAAACCCTTGTCCAGATGCATCGTCATTGCGAGGGAGGAACGACCGAAGCAATCTGTTTGTATATCGGACGGCAGAATCTCAATGAATTTGCCTAATACATCTTGCTCCCCAACGAATAAATACGTCGAATTCGACGCAATTAAACTGATATTTTGGTCTTTAACCGTTATGGAGGAAGTCTTTCTCATTCGAAAAAATTATTCACTAAAAAACGAATCAATAAATTCAGTTTTATTGAAGACCTGTAAATCTTCCATCCTCTCGCCGATACCTATATACTTAACAGGAATTTTAAATTCATCCGAAATACCAATTACAACGCCACCTTTTGCAGTACCATCGAGTTTGGTAAGAGCCAAAGCGGTCACTTCTGTAGTAAGAGAAAATTGTCGTGTTTGCTCAAAAGCATTTTGTCCGGTAGAGGCATCCAGCACCAATAAAACTTCATGCGGTGCATCGGGAATTACTTTTTGCATCACACGTTTTATTTTCGAGAGCTCATTCATCAGATTCACATTGTTGTGAAGTCTGCCTGCAGTATCGAGAATAACGACATCATATTTTTCAAGAAAAGCTTTATTCACCACATCGAAAGAAACCGCGGCGGGATCAGCATTCTGTCCCTTTGAAACCAACGGTACGCCGGCTCTTTCCGACCATATAGTTAATTGTTCAACAGATGCAGCACGGAAAGTATCGCCGGCACCGAGAATGACTTTTTTTCCTTTTTTCGCAAAAGCATGTGCCAATTTTCCAATCGTAGTGGTCTTCCCCACTCCGTTCACCCCAACTACCATGATGACATAAGGAACACCGTTCGTGTCGGGTATGGTGAAGTCAGTATAATCGGAAGTATGATTTTCTTCCAACAACTTAGCAATTTCTTCTTTTAAAATCCGATTGAGCTGATCTGTACCTATATACTTATCTCGCGAAACGCGTTCTTCAATTCTTTTGATAATCCTGAGTGTAGTGCTAACGCCTACATCAGCAGAGACAAGAATTTCCTCAAGATTATCGAGCACTTCAGCATCGACCGAAGATTTACCCATTACTGCTTTCGCAATTCTGGAAAATATATTTGTCTTGGTTTTCTCAAGTCCCTTATCGAGACTCTCCTTTCTATCTTTTGTAAAAAAACTTAAAAAACCCATTTTTTCAATTAACAATTAACAATGAATAATTAACAATTAACAATGAACAATTAACAATTGCCTCGACATTTATGGCAATTGCCCCCACATTCATGTGGGGGACAAAAAAAGCCTCCTCCAAAATGAAAGAAGCTTTCTGAATATTTTTCTCCTGAAAGATCAGTGTTTTTCTTTGAGAAAATCTTTAACGTGATCGTTATGCACGATTTCCTCTTTGAATGAATACGCACCTGTAATGGGTGACTTTACCATTTTAATTACCTTCGAGAATTCTTTTCCCTTACCGGTCTTAAGCGTAGCAACTACTTTCTTTGCCATTGTATGTTATCTGATTAAAGTTCTAAATAAGAGGATAAGTACCGTTATTTTATTTCTTTGTGAACCGTCATTTTTTTCAGGATCGGGTTGTATTTTTTCAACTCCATCCGTTCCGGTGTATTCTTTTTATTTTTTTGAGAAATGTAACGAGAGGTTCCCGGAAGACCCGTTGTCTTATGCTCCGTACACTCGAGAATCACCTGTATGCGATTGCCTTTACTCTTCTTAGCCATTGTAGGTTGCCGTTAATTTGGGGTGCAAAGATAGTACAATTTTTACATCTTTACAACGAACTTTTCATTTTTTCGGCTTGAACATGCCGATTTGTTGCATCAAAGCTTCAATTTGGGCGACTTTTCTTGGAGCTGCTGCAGAGAGAACTTCGCAACTGTCGCCCGTTATCAGAACATCATCTTCAATTCTTACCCCTGTATTCCAGTATTTCTTGTCGCAAGGTGAGCCTTCGGGAATATAGATTCCCGGTTCAACCGTAATCACATCACCTTCTTTTAGTTTTAAATAAGTTCCGGCATCATGAACATCCAAACCAAGATAATGTGAGGTTCCATGCATAAAATAGCTTTCAACTTCCCACTCATTTTTGATAATTCCAAGTCTTATTAAGCCTTTCGCAATCGTATCGTGAGCAGCCAAATGTGGAGCCCAGAAACTCACGCCCGGTCTGCATTCGCGTATTCCTGCCGCCTGAGCTTCATACACCAATTCATAAATTTCTTTTTGAGCGTCGGAATACTTTCCGTTCACAGGAATTGTGCGGGTCACGTCTGCAGAATAACCATGATATTCAGCACCAATATCGATCACGATCAAATTTCCGTCTTCCAGTTGCTTTCTGTTCGATTCATAATGCAAAACACACGAGTTTTCGCCCCCACCACAGATCGAAGGAAAACCTACATATTCAGACCCATTTGTCTTAAAAATATATTCAAGTATTGCCTGAACCTGATACTCATAAAGTCCCGGAACCAACGATTTCATCACCTCTTGTTCTGCAATACAGGTCATTCCAATTGCTTTCCGCATCAGCGTAAGCTCTTCCGGTAATTTTTCCTGGCGAAGTTTTGCCATTATGCCGATGAGACTCGCCGATTCTGAGCTTTCAGAAGGAAATTTCGCCCTTCTCTTAAAGGTTAGAATCAGATCATAGAGATCATATTTGTCATCCGGCACATCTACGGCACCTTTGGGCAATGGTGCATAAAGAAGTTTGTCAAATTTATCCCAGGCGATGTCAACTTTGTCAAAATCGTCGTGCACAAGAACCGCCGAAATGCCCAGCAAAGACGCGGCTCCTAGCTTTCCCAATTTCCTGCCTGTCCATATTTCTGCTTTTTTGTCTCTGTCTGACACAAAGATAAATTCGTTTGCTTTCTGTCCGCCAATAGTAACAGAATCTTTCATCACTAAAAGAATGGCATCGGGTTCATTAAAACCTGATAAATAGTAGAAATCAGGATTCTGATGATAATTATAATCATCGTCATGAGAACGGTTTCTTATCGGAGCAGCAAAAAATACAGCCACGGATTTTGCGGGCATCATTTCCCTCAAAGCTGCCCTTCTTCCCTGATGAAACTCTTTCGTGAGAAGATCCTTGTCGTAACGATAATATCGTGTTAATGAATCACTTACCGCTGACTGAGCATTTGTCGGAGTCGAAAATGTTACAAAAGCCCCTAAAGTCCCAAGAAAAACGATGTGTAGAATTCGTAGAAAAGGCTTCACTAAAAGTGTTTAGAACTATATTTTCCCGTACTTTAGAAGGTTGTCGATACAGGCGAAGATTCCTTTTTTATCAATGGTTCTGAGAGCTGAAGCCGATACTTTTAACGTGATCCACTCCTTTGTTTCGGGGATGAAAAACCTTTTGGTATGCAGATTCGGATTGAATCGTCTGTTTGTCTTCCGGTTTGAGTGGGAAACTTTATGACCTTTTACGGAGGTCTTGCCGGTTAAATCACAGATCTTTGACATGGCTGAAAGGGTAAACTTGATTAGGGGTGCAAAAGTAGATATTTATTTCGTTATATTCAACATAAATCTGCTTTCACATCGAAATTTTTTGGAATTTTGACCGACTAAAACCTAAAAATGAACTGGGACAGGCTAATCGACACACTTATGTACTTCATTCCGGCAGCAATCGCGCTGGGTGCAATTTTTCTGTATATCAAACGACATCAGGATAATGAGTATCAACTAAAACTTCTCGAATTCAGGAGATCGATACAAAAAGAGATGTTGCCACTGCGATTTCAGGCGTTCGAACGGGTGACGTTGTTTTTGGAGAGAATTTCACCCCAAAACCTACTGGTCAGAGTTCATCAAAATGGAATGACAGCAAGCCAATTTCAGATGGAACTCATTTCAACGATCAGGTCTGAGTACGAGCATAATATCACGCAACAGGTTTATATGTCAACACAATCGTGGGAGGCGGTTAAAAATGCAAAGGAGGAAATGGTGAAGGTGGTGAATGTGGCTGCTTCGGCTCTGAATGAAAATGCACGTGGAGTCGATCTGAGCAAAAAGATTTTTGAAGTGATTTTGGAGAATGAGTTCGTACCAACCCAGAAAGCATTGGATTTTATCAAAGCGGAGATCAAACAATTTATGTAGGCATGGAAGAGAAAAAGTTTGAAACCGATTCGGGTATCGGTATTAATAGAATTTATCCCTCCCATCCTGATTTGAATGAAGAAGCCGGAGAATTTCCTTTCACAAGAGGAATTCAACCTGATATGTATCGCTCCCGCTTGTGGACTATGCGTCAATATGCCGGTTTCTCCACGGCTGAAGAATCAAACAAACGTTATCGATATTTATTAGCGAACGGCACGACGGGACTCTCCGTAGCATTCGATCTTCCGACCCAGATTGGTTACGATTCAAGTCACGCTTTAGCAGAGGGTGAAGTTGGGAAATCGGGTGTGGCAATCGATTCTCTGCGCGACATGGAAATTCTTTTTGATGGAATTGATTTGGAGAAAGTAACCACTTCGATGACCATCAATTCGACAGCTGCCATTTTGTTGGCAATGTATATAACTGTGGCGAAAAAGCAAGGGGCGAATATTGCGAATATTTCGGGTACTGTTCAAAATGATATTTTAAAAGAATATGCAGCCCGTGGTACATATATATATCCGCCGACACAGTCAATGCGGTTGATAACAGATATATTTGAATTTTGTGCGAAGGAAGTTCCCAAGTGGAATACGATTTCAATTTCCGGTTATCATATTCGTGAAGCAGGATCGACGGCGGTTCAGGAACTTGCATTTACGCTCGCGAATGGAAAATCATATATGGAAGCTGCGATTAAACGCGGGCTTGATATAAATATATTTGGAAAAAGGGTTTCGTTTTTCTTCAACGCTCATAATAATCTGTTTGAAGAAATAGCCAAGTTCCGCGCTGCCCGCCGGTTGTGGGCAGAGATCACTAAAAGTCTGGGAGCCACCGATCCTCGTGCGCAGATGTTACGCTTTCACACACAGACGGGCGGATCTACGCTCACTGCACAACAGCCACAAAATAATATCAGTCGTGTTACAATTCAGGCTCTGGCTGCAGTGTTGGGTGGAACGCAATCGCTGCATACGAATGGTTATGATGAAGCACTTTCACTCCCGACTGAAGAGGCAGCGAGAATTGCTTTGCGAACACAACAAATTATTGCACACGAAAGTGGTGTTACAGATACTGTAGATCCTTTAGGGGGAAGTGATTTCATCGAAGCATTAACAGATGAAGTTGCAGAAAAAGCGATGGAATATATTCGTAAAATTGACGCGATGGGTGGCTCAGTGAAGGCGATTGAAAATGGATATATACAAAAAGAAATTGCGGCGTCGGCTTATAAATATCAAAATGATATTGAGAATGGAGAAAAGATAATTGTCGGCGTGAATAAATTTCAGGTTGAAGAGAAACCTTCCGAAATTGTTTTTTCTGTTGATGATTCCATTCGCGCTTTACAAACAGCTTCACTAAATAAAGTGAAATCACAACGCGATGAAATTTCAGTTCAACAAAACCTGAAAAAATTGGAAGACACCGCGAAAACCAACGAAAATTTAATGCCTTATATCCTTACTTGTGTTGAACAATATGCGACGCTTGGCGAAATTTCTGATGCGTTGAGGAATGCGTTTGGGGTGTACCAAGGGTAATTTCTATCTATGAGTTATGAACTATGAGCTATGAGTTCTGTAAATTAAGATTATTTCCGTCTTATAATATTTGTTTTCTTCTATAAATTTTTATTACCTTGCCCTTCCTATTTGAGCTCATAACTCATAACTCATAACTCATAACTCATAACTCATAACTCATAACTCATAACTCATAACTCATAACTATTTTCCTTTTTCATAAGCTATGACAAAAACGTCTTCATTCACTTTCCGCATAAAATAGGTTTCGCGGCAAAATTTTTCCAGATTTTTATTGTTCGATAAAATGTCGTGCAAGGTTGAGCGATTTTTGTTGATTTCTGCTGCGAAATACTTTTTATCTGTTTGAAGATGTTTGAGTTCTTTTCTCGATTCAAATTGCAGAATTAAATTACTACGATCAAAAAACGACAACCAAACTACGAACGCCAATATGCATATTACATACTTGTTTCGAACCACACGCCAAACTTTTCTTCCAAGCGAGACTTTCATTCCGTAAAAATAAACAAGTAAGTAGGTGGAACGGAGAAGGAGTTCGGTTAAGTATCAACAGAATTATACACAATACAGTTTCGGTTTCAGGAACGGTGAACAGTTACCGGAAAGACTTAAAAAATAGAACGCAGATAACGCTGATCGAGCTGATCAAATATGATTTTTTAAACCGAGGATTTATCAGTGTTAATAAGTCAAATCCGCGTCATCAGTGTTCCATTCGCTTCATTGAAAAAAGATGATTGCCCGCAAAGACGCAAAGCCGCTAAGAAAGTTTTGCTAAGTCAGCTTGCCCGCTGACTCTCAAAAACCTCCACCGGCATTTTCGAAAAAGCACAATTTAAATTCTTGAGATTCAGGTTGAAAATTAAATTCTATTATTAAATTTTGAGCGTCATTCATTCCAGCAAAAGCCATTGGATGAACAGGACATGGTGTTGAAGTATGATAATCCAAATACATCCTAACTTGATTATACTCGATCGAAAATAACTGATTCGCATAAAAAGTTGAATCAATTTCATGAGGCGTAATTTTCTCAAGAAGTTTAATAGCAATTGGATGAAAAATTCGATCGAACAACTTTAAAAACAATTTGCAAGATACGGCTGACTGTATAGAATCGTTGGTTGAATAAGCACTTGATGATAGAAGACAATCAATAAAATGTGAAAAGCTCAATGCACTATATACATTTATCGGAAAATCGATCTTCTTTTCCAAAGAATTAAAATTTTTATCCTTAATATCCTTCACAAATTCCGGCCAAAATTTATGAAATTGAATTAACAAGAAATTCGATTTCATGTGAAATTTAAAATCTTCAAAATAAGAAGGAATATAGTTATCAATTTTTAAAAGCAAATTGAGACTATCAACAAATTTCGCTCTTTTAAACTCATCTGCTTTATCGGGGCTCGGAGACTTACACCCAAACAAAAAAATCAATAGGATAACTCCAAATAAAGGTTGTCTTGCTCTCAACGTTTTGCAAAAATATTATCCAATATGCACCGTTCCTATTCCCCGGAATAAATTCCGGGGCTACAATATGGTTTGTTCCTTCGGAACAAAAATAAACCCATCAACCCATCAACCCTTCAACCTTTCAACCTTTCAACCTTTCAACCTTTCAACCTTTCAACCTTTCAACTTATCAACCTATCAACCTTCAACCCATCAACCTATCAACCTATTCCTTATCCAAAAACGGATACCGATAACTGGTTGGTGGTACGAAAACTTCTTTGATTGTTCTTGGTCAAACCCATCTCAATAGATTGATCATTGAACCGGCTTTGTCGTTTGTACCAGAGGCCCTTGCACCTCCAAACGGTTGTTGTCCGACGACGGCTCCGGTACATTTGTCATTTATATAAAAATTGCCGGCTGCATGCGCCAATCTCACCATCGCTTTCTCAATTGCGTAGCGGTCCTGCGCGATGATGGCGCCTGTGAGCGCATAAGCACTTGTGCGGTCGATCAGCGCGAGCGTTTCATCAAATTTGTTTTCATCATATACATATATAGTTAAAACGGGACCGAAAATCTCTTCACATAATGTGATATAATTCGGATCTTTAGCAAGCAGAACTGTCGGTTCAATGAAATAACCTTTCGATTTATCGAAATTACCGCCGGCAATAATTTCAACATCTTTACTTGTTTTCGCATTAATTATATATTGTGTGATTTTATCGAATGCTTTTTC
>JAHEYM010000074.1 GCA_023251595.1 Bacteroidota bacterium | reverse complement strand
ATACTGTCGCCCGATTTTCTGATTTTTTCAACTAATTTGATCATCCTTTCTGCGGTTTTTTCGTCAGGACAACGGGCAGCATTTTCCCATCTTTGCTGAAGATCAAGCTTTTTATATTCTTCCCGAAGTTTTACTTCTCCGATCGCCGAAGTATATGCTGAAATGACAATATTTTTTTGGTTGAGAAAAAGTTTTGCAACGGCGCCCGCTGCTACTCTGCAAGCGGTTTCGCGGGCAGATGAACGACCACCACCAATAGGATCGCGGTTCCCGTACTTTTTGAAATAGGTGTAATCAGCATGTGAAGGTCGGAAAGTATCGATCAAATGAGCGTAATCTGCAGGTTTCGCGTCTTCATTCCTGATCAGAATCGCTATCGGCGCACCCGTCGATTTTCCCTTATAAACGCCGGATAAGATCTCAAACTTATCGGATTCTTTACGTTGCGAGGCGATACTCGATTGTCCGGGTTTCCTGCGATCGAGTTCAGTTTGAATGAAATCAAGGTCTATCGGTAACGAAGATGGACAGCCATCAATAACCACGCCTATAGCGGGACCGTGCGATTCGCCAAAGGTTGTGATACGAAAAGTTTGACCAAAACTGTTGCCTGCCATCTTTGCAAAGGTAATGAATCGTAGAGACGTTGCATGCAACGACTTTTTGTTGATAGGTTGATAGGTTGATAGGTTTTTCGTACTTTCGCACCCCGATTCGGAGAGGTGCCTGAGTGGCCGAAAGGAACAGTTTGCTAAACTGTCGTACTGGGAAACCGGTACCGAGGGTTCGAATCCCTCCCTCTCCGCAACAGTGTTTCAAAATATTTCAATAATGTTGATAATGAGTTACTTACGGTAACTCATTTTTCATTTTGTTTCACAAATACTTGCATTATTGCTCCTGTTGTTCTACATTTGTATCACAATTAAAACAAATGTTTCACAACGATGTTTCCATCCCTTAGTATCCGGTTCTTCCTGCGGGCGCAATACGCTAAAGGTGCGCGATTCCCAATCTACGTGCGGATTACAGCTTTCCGAAAGAAGGCAGAGATCGCCACAAAGTATCGCATTCCACTCAAAGAATGGGATGAAGATAAGCAGCGTACAAAGCGCAATGCGGTCATCAATGAGCATTTGGCGGAGCTCGAAAATCAGGTTTACGAAACTGCAAAGCATCTGCAACGCACCGGAAAGACCGTGAATGCTGCGACTTTGAGAGATTTTCTCACCCAGAAAGAGCGCGTTAGTCCGGGGATGCTAGGTTTTTATGAAGATTTCCTCGAACGATTGGTAAAAGCCGGAGAAGTGATACCCGAAACCGTGCGAAGTTACCGAACCACCAAAAATATTCTCACACAATTTTTAAAAGATCAGGGACGGGATGAAAACATTTCGCTCACTTCGATAGATTATAAATTCATCTCCGACTTGGACGTATATTTACTGAATCAGACGGCTGGCAACTATGCGAAAACACTCGAAAGAAACACAGTAAACAAACATCATAGCCGACTTCGTACAGTTCTGATAAGAGCAATGCGAGAAGGGTATCTCACACGAAATCCGTATCGTGAATTTAAACTCAAACAAGTTCCATCAAACAGAACGTATCTCACTAACGAAGAACTGCAAAAAATAATCGTTCATAAATTGGGTGATAATGAAAGTCTGAAACGAGTCCGCGATATATTTTTATTCTCCGTTTACACAGGACTGCGTTTCGAGGATGCCCAAAATCTGAGTATTGAGCAAATAAATATCGATGCAAAAAATGAATGGAGCATAATCATAGTTCAGGAAAAAACGAAGGAAAGAGTTCATATTCCACTTCTTCCTCCGGCAGTAAAAATTATTCAGAAATATGAAAACACGGAAAATAAGATAACAGGAAAAATCCTTCCGAAAATATCGAATCAGAAAGTAAACTCCTATCTCAAAGTAATCGCCGATTTAACGGGATTGAAGAAAACTCTTACACATCATGTAGCACGTCATACATGCGCTACAACAATCCTTTTAACAAACGAGGTTCCGATGGAAACCGTGAGCAAGTGGCTTGGACATACGAATATTAAGACGACTCAAATCTATGCTAAGATTACAAACAATATGTTGAAAGAATCTGCGAAGAAGGTTGCGGGGAGGATATGAGGGTGGGATTAGAGAATAGGTACTTGGGGAATAGACAGAAGGATACTTTGTTGAACTTCACAATAGAAGTTGAAAAATGCGGAAATCTGAGACAGAATAGGAGTAATCTATTCATTGGGGTATATCATTTTGCCGCCTAATGGGTAATTCGATTTAATCACAATTATTGATCTCCAAATGTGTGTTTCATCCCTCTCTATTTTTGATAATTCATGGATTTTGTCCAGATCGGTTGATTTGATGGGTTTTTCAATTAAATCTTTAAATTTTGATACTATACCTGCTTTTTCCATTTTAATTCGTTTTTTGGTTGTTTTAATTTATCTAACTCATTCCAAATATAAGATACATCCGGCAGAAGTAAAGTCTAATCCTCAAAGGACGAATAATAAATTGAATCATCACCAAAATGGTCGGAATTGCGCCTCTTTTTTGCCCGTTAAATACCCCAATTCAAGAATGATTCAACTATCTCCATTTGATTTGACCTGTTGAATTTAGATAAACAATAACCTTATATTGGATATAAAATCGCCTATTTAACCCTGATTCACACAGGGGAGATTCTGATGAATGATGAGATTCGTTATTAAACTTGTCTAAATTGTTAATAATCCAACTGATTTTGTTGGGCTTTTCGAGTGCTTTCTTCATGTTTTCGACGTTATTTTTTATCGCGGTTATGTTCAACAACACGTTAAATATAACGATATTTTTTGAATAAACAAAATTATTTATTCAAAACGGAGAAAATCAATTCAACTATTTCGAAAAAGCACAAAATAACACCCATGATGGTACTTTACTTATCTTCCTTTAAACATAGAGCAGATTTCATTTTTGACCCAACTACTCGCGCACCGCCTAACAAATCTTGTAGCTCTTCCCATTCTGATCGACTCGGAATATGCCACTCATCAGGTGCTAAACCTCTCGAGTCATTCACAGCATACCAATTGTATAGTTTCCCGAATTTTTTTCCGTTGGTCGAAATGTTTTCATAATAACACCAAACAGGTTTCTTACTCTTATCAGCTTGCTTCCATTCATCATTTGATTTCGCTTCCGGAATTGGGTCACATTTCGTAAATGTCATTTATTGGTCTCATGAGAGAATATTGAAGGAGGAAAAGTTGACATAGAATTAATTACATTTTTTGTACTTTTGCAGAATATAAAACCATTAAATCATCACAAACACTGAAAAGCTAAACAAAATGGCTGATGCAATTGGACTACTTGATGAAATCACAGAGAAAAATCACGTTTCTTTGATGCTTCGACTTCAAGATGATATGAAGATTTTCCGAAAATCATTTTTTGAATTTATGAAGGAATTACCGAACCCTGCGCCAGTCGGCAGATCGAATTTATTTGAGTTTGATCTGTTTTGCATGACCTATTTCGCTCGTTTTTTATTATATAATAATTCTCCACATGGTACTTCCTTTCTAAGAGCAGTTGTGAATCATTTCATGGCTTTTATCGAGTGTTCTGAAGAGGATTATATGATATTTATTCAACATAACAATCTGAATGATGAGTTGCTAGGTGAAAAAATAGAGTGTTATAATATAGAGATAGGCGAATATCAGAAAGATCCAAATCATTTCTTCCCTATATATGCATTTCTATCTATTTGCAAATATCCTTTTAGGAGAGCACACGACATTGTGGATAATATGCATACAACGATTCCTTCTGAATCTTTCAAGAAAAGCTATTCTAAATTCATCGATATTTTATTTTTAAGGTCAACAGACCCTGATGGTTTTAAGAAATTAAAGCAAGCTGAATTTGTTAAAACGGCAACACATTTAACCGGAACTTTTTTGAAAATGTACAAGTGGGATGGCATGACCATTTTTATTTACTCAGTAAAAGGAAATGACAGCAGCTTGTTAGATTATAAAAATAGTTTGGGTTCAAATTACAGAACTGAGAAAAATGGAAATTCTTTATTCTTTTCTCTTGCATTCGGAGGTGATAATGTGATTATCAAAAAAGCCTCAAAAACAGAGCCCTACTCCATAGATCGTACCAATGTTAACATGAGAGCACGTGAGATTAGGAGTGAAAACACCGGACTTAGAATGGAATTTGAAGATATTGATGTTATTCTTTCTAAACATTTTAAAGACGACAGATGGTTAATGAGCCATTCTAATCCAATGACGCTTTCTCCTGAGCGAATTCTGGATTTGTACTCCCATTATGATATGGCGGAGGAAGAAATGTAGGCGATTGAATATTGTTTTTAAGTTAATTAATATTTAATTTTTTGAGTTGCATGAATTTGAATTCCAAAAATAGAGTGCGAATTTCCTTATTCGGAGGTGAAATACTCCAATTAAATTTCAAAATTTATTTTTTTTATGTCTCTCTGAACGTAAAGAATGAAGGTGTCAGATACGCGCATCCGAAGTACATTAGATATTTCCAGGAACTAACCGCTATTTCTTTTCTTCAATAATAAAACCTCGGGGCGCTTTGTTAGAAACCCTTTTGTGGTATGGGGAAAGATAAAGAATTGCGATTTGATTTTTATTTAAGTCATAAATTGTATAACCATCTATTGAATGCTTAATATTTTCAGATTGATATGAAGCTATTCTCTCGTATAATATTTTTTCTCCATTTTTTGTTCTAAGCTTATCTAAATAAATTTTATTTGATATGATTCCTTTAACTGGAATTGGATTCGTAACAGCATGGCCAAACTCACCAAACCCGTTCGGTATTTCATCTAAATCAAAACCGTCCCCATTCATTCCTAAGCCAACCTTAAATAATTCAACTAAAACTTCCTCCTTGGTTTTCGCAGGTTCTTCAATTCCATTTCTCGCAAACTTTAAAATTGCAGTAGCCTCAGGATATGTTAAAGTATTTTCAGAATCAATAATAATTCCTTTTATAAACTGATCTGTGCTGCGATCCTGATATAAATGAACTCGGGCTTTAGCTTGTATGAAAACTTCTAATGCTTTATCGAAATTAAGTTTACCGTTTGATAATCTCATTACTTCTCTAGCGCCATCATCTTTTTGTGTTTTTCCGCCCGGGAAAAGTTTTTTATTAAGGTCTGCTATAGTTTTATCGAATAGCGATGGTTGTGGTTTAAGAAAGTCAAAGAGTCCCATAATATTATTTTAATTTTTAGATTGTATTTCTAAGTTCGAATTTTCGTATGCACCTTTACGTATTGAGTAAAGAAGAAGAAAAATGTGATCAATTACTGTCATATTTGTTAACGATAAACAAGAATTACACTATCTATTTACTATCCTTAATAAAACCGCTTGATTGTAGAAAACCCATCCATTCAGCCCATCTCTTCATAGATATTGATAAAATCGAGGCAGAACCAAATTCTCGGTGAACTATGCGCCTTCTCTTTTCTTCTTTGAAGTTATCTTCTTGTTTCTTTCGATTTTTTGGTAAGGCTTTTTTATTGCGTTTTTCGCTTTCAGTTCCGCCATCAATTTTCGGAAATCACGAAGTTCTTCCTCTGTCCACGGTTCTGACTGAACGGTGAAGTCAATATTTTTCGGTTCTCTGATAAGTCCCATCTTGTTATGATTTAAAGTATTGAGAAATTAATCGTATTGCCGCGTTTGTTTCTATGAACATACGTAATCCGCGAAAATGTGTTGCATAAAGTGTTTCCTGATAGTGTTTAATCAGCACTGTTTTTGCATCAAAAGCGAGGAAGCCCTGATAACCTTTGTCAACCGAAACCTTGCAAGCAAATGCAACAAGATTACCGGGAACGCCTAAATAGACCTTCTCCTTATTCTTGTTAAACTTAGCACTCTCAATAAGGTGCATGAAAATGTGGTCATGCTTGTCCTCGATGCTCACGAGTCCTTGAATAATTGTCGGATTATTGACGGTGGTGAGTTTGTAAACTTCTTTCGTTTTATCCTTGATTTCTTTAGCCCAATTAAACTGCCAGTCGGCTTTGTTGATCTGGTTAACATCTTTAACTGACAACCGCACGACTTCCGTGTCAAACACCTCATGAGTGGAAGTGTTTTCGATGGAATTTGTGAGCTTGTCTATAACAAAGTCAAGAGGTTGGTTTCTTGATTTCTTCATATCCCAAAGGTACGAAAAAATTCTGGTTCGGCAGCGAAAATCTGACGGTTTTATTGTCTTTGGAGAAGGTTGTTTAATATCTCTGACCAAACAAAAAAACTCCTTTTCTGAACGTACAGAAAGCGTACAAGTGCGATTTTGTACGCATTTGTACGTTCACGAACGTTCAGATGCGCGATTCCTTCACTTTCTGGTTTTATAAATGGATAGCTGCCTACTCGGAGGGTTTTACTTGTATTAGCGGGGCTTTCAGACAATCTGAGGTGCTTTGTTTTTCATAAAATCTGCCGAGAATAATCGGTTTCTATCCGTACAAATGCGTACTGGCGTGGGTTTGAGCGGATGGGTACATACTCAGAAGTATAAAAACAAGAAGGGTTTGCCGTCCGGCAGCAAACACGGATTGCTTCTCCCGTCTAGCCTGAGGCGAGTCGGGAGCGCAATGACGGTCTTTTGTAATACAGGGGGAAAAATGGTGCAAGACAAAATCCCGCGTGGGATTTTGTCTCGCACCATTTTTCCCTAACCCTATCACCGGATGCCCGTCATCGCGAATCCCGACGAAGGAGGGATGAAGCGATCCGTGCAGATATCGGACGGCATGCTCTAATAGATATTGTACTAAGGCGAATGCCGGAACAATCTGCTCCAATATACGGATGATTAATCTGCCCGAACCGGAATTATCTTGCCCGAACATGCCCGAACCGTCCCGAACTGGAAAGTAGTATTTGGAAGGTGTTTTAGTTTGCACCGTTGTATTTTGATTATGACGTATTACTCTGTATTATCCTGTAATATTCTGCAATACCCTGCAATACCCTGCAATATCCTGTATTGTCCCGAATTATCCTGTATTATCCGGCAATATCCTACATTACCCTGTATTATCCTCCAATAACCTTCAACAACATGCAACAACCTTTAACAACATGCAATAACCTGCATTATCCTTCAACAACCTTTAACAAGTGGAAAGTGATAAAACAGGTCGCTATAATTTAGCGGAATTAAATATAGAAAAATCTCATATATAAAAATTAAAAAAGAAAATGAAAGAAAATGAAGAAATTAAACAGATGCTGGAAACGGTAATTGTTAATCAACAAAAGATTCTGAAGAAACTTGAAACCGGAAATGAACAGCAACCACTCGGAGATTATGTGACCGAAACAGAAGCACGAAAACTTTTGAGTAGGAAAACAACGTGGTTTTGGCAGATGCGAATTTCGGGAGTTCTTGCTTTCACGAAAATCGGAAGCAGGATTTATTATGCGAGGCAAGATATTCTACAGCTCCTCGACCGGAATAAAACAAAAGGAACAGGAATCCACCCGGCGTTTGCAACCCGATAATTCGTCCGAAATATTAGGTAATTCTCCGGTGATACCCGGTAATATTGAACAATTCTACTGTGATATCGAGTAACACGAAACAATTCATAGGTGATGCCGGGTAGTGTCGGGTAGTTCTCCGGTGATTTCAGGTAATTCTAAAGTAAAACCAATATAATTCACACCATAAAAACAATAAAAACTATGGAAATAGATTACAATTTAGTGAAAGAAAACATGGCACAAATAACCTTCAAACTCTCATGGGACGACCGTTTGCATATATTGACGAGAGCCGAAAAGCTTGGAATCAGCATTTCGGATTATATCCGGTTCAAATGTATAAACGGCGATCCTTCGACCCTCGCTCCCGATCAGAAAGATAAAGTTGACGGATTTGAGAAGGAAGCTGATGATCTACGCTCACAATTGCAAGAGTGCAAACAAATCCTCGATGATCCAACACGGTTAACTATCAAAGTTGAAGAAGAGGAGCTGTCCATTCTTGAAACAGTTTTTGCCAATTATGGTAAACCCGAACAGAGCCTAACCTACAAGCTGATGACTTGTCTGATTAATCTCGTGACCGAAGAAGATGTTTGGGACGATTTGTTCGGAGACACGGACGTAACAGCGGAGGAGTTCTATTATACCTTCTTCCCGGAACAGAGTGAGGAGAACGGAGGAGATAATGCCACAAGTGAAGTTTAAAGCCATCTCGATACGATGGAAATTGATTCCGACACGGTAGAAAAACTCCGGGAAATCTACGAGTATTCAACTTTCGTAACCCTATCGCACGACCGGAAAGACGGCAAGATTCGTGGATCGAACAAACTCGTACATAACTGCGACATCGCGGTCGAAGTGAAGGAAGGAGTCGCCACCACTACCAAAAACAGGTTTAAACAGAAGGGGATGGAGTTTAAGGTGTTTTGAGAGAGCAGACCAAAGAGGGTGCTGAAATAGCATCTGGCGTGTGGGTTAAGTTGGTGGAATTGTTTACTTTTGGATCAAACTTAGCCAAAGTGAATTCTAATCGACCACTTTTGAATCTATGAAAATATTTGTGAGCCATTCGCTAAAGGATGGCACTATTATATCGAAGATTAAATCCGTGCTGGAACCTCACGGGATAAAACTGTTAATAGCGGAACATGAAAATAATTTGACGAATACTATATCTGAGAAAATTGAAGGCATGATTCGCAGTTGTGATGTCGGGCTTGTCCTCTTAACGAAGAAAGGGTTCAACTCTAAATTCGTGCACCAAGAAATTGGATTTATGCACAGCTTAAAGAAGCCACGATTAAGTATCGTTCAACTGGGGCTGGAGAGTAAAATCGTAGGATTCGACTTTGGCCGGGGCTACATATTATTTGACCCTAATGAGCCGGAGATTGCTTTGAACAAAATGAAATTAGCGTTGAGACGGCATTGGGCAAAAATTCAGAAGGTTAAAAGACAAAAAATATTGGAGGATGAAAAACAAAAGAAACTATTTAATCAAAAAATGCAACAAATTCAAGTACAAAGCCAACAAATTCAAGAACAGCAACGATTAATTCAATATATCAAGGAACAAAGTCAAAAACGAATAGCTGAGAAAATTGATTTTGAAACAAAAGTAGGACTTGGTATTCTTGCACTAACATTAGTATCAGCTTTAACTATTGCCGCAGTTGCAACTGCAAAATAATATGTCTATTAGTATTTATCTAGATGACCCAAACACAGATTGAACATTACTTTCTAATTCTAAACTATGAAACAACGGTGCGTGCTTCTCAAAGCCTTCGCTTTTGTTAGATTTGCCAAAAAAGCAATGAGATGAACATTTTTGAAATTCATAAGAATATTGTCAGGGACTATAAATCCTATATTCATAGTTTTATCAACATTAAAGATGACGGAATAAGAAAGGGTGTATTTGAAGCTATCGGTTCACATAAATTATTACCTGACGCACTCCTTCACTTCAATCCCTCTTATGAAGTTGGTGCAACAGTTACGGAACTCATTAAGAAAGGACTTCTTCATCCCGATTTACAAGGTTCTTTTAAAAACTTTACGTTATATAAACATCAGGTAGAGGCACTTGAAAAAGGAAACAAAGATGAAAGTTTTGTTGTAACATCGGGAACAGGCTCTGGTAAGTCACTAACCTACTTAGGAACTATTTTTAATCATGTTCTACGGGATGTAAATCAGTCCGGCATTCAGGCAGTAATTGTCTATCCCATGAACGCCTTAATTAATTCCCAAGAAGCTGCAATTAAAGAATATGCTGAAAGTTTCTTAAGAGAAAATAAAAAACCTTTTTTAATTGATGTTAAAAAATATACAGGTCAGGAAAGTACGGAGAAACGAAAAGAAATTAAAGACAATCCTCCGCACATTCTTTTGACAAATTATATGATGTTGGAATTAATTCTGACTCGTGCAGAAGATTTAGGTGTTGCAAATGCCATGTATAAGAATTTGAAATTTATCGTGTTCGATGAGTTACACACTTATCGCGGTAGGCAGGGTGCGGATGTAGCTTTGCTAATACGAAGATTAAAAGCCAGATGCGAAAATAAGAGCATGATCTGTATCGGGACATCTGCGACAATGACAACTGAGGGAGATGAATGTGCTCAAAAAAAAGAAATAGCCAGAGTTGCATCTGAAATTTTCGGTTCAACATTCTCCGAGAAACAAATCATTGGAGAAAAATTACGTTGCATGTTGGGAGATAGTGAAATATCTATTGACAAATTGAGGAATGAAATAAAAACGCTGCCACGATTGTCGAAAGAGAATGAGATTAGCCATTCAGAACTTGCTAAGTGGCTTGAACGAAATATTTGTCTTGAAAAGAGAGATGAAATATATTATAGAAAAATACCATTAACCTTATCCGATATAGGTAAACTCCTCTCTGGAATCTGTGGGGAGGATATCAACAAATGTCAGGAAAAAATAATTCATTTGCTTGAAGACACTTCCAAAATAAATTTATCAATTTCAAAGGAGAGACCACTTAGGTCTTATTTACCTCACAAGTTTCATCAGTTCGTAGCGCAAACGGGCTCCGTATATGTAACTCTCGAAAACGAAAAAAACAGGCAAGTTACACTTGAAGCAAAGAGTAAAACAAGTGTTGAAGAAGGTAAACTTCCATTCTTTCAAGTGGTTTTTAGTCAACTCTCCGGATACGAATTTATTTGTGTTAGATGGGATTCTGCTAATAACAAACTGAGTCCGAGAGATTTTTTTGATAGCGAGGGTGATGAGAGTGAAGAAATTTCCTCTGAGTTGGGATATATTTTTCTTGATAAAGCTGATGATCCAATTTGGGACTCGGAAAATGATCTGAATTATTTAACTCAAAGTTGGTTTAATATAAGAAATGGTGTCAGGTCAATTAAGAAAGAGCATAAGAGAAAAATCCCGCGCCCTGTTTGGTTTGATGCATTGGGAAATTTAAGTGATGATGGTAAAGCCGGGTTAACAAAAGGTTATTTTATTCCTTATCCGCTTCCCTTTGACCCAAGTGCGAAGCGAACTTTTGGTGCAGGGAGATTTCCGGAGCGAAATAAATTAAGTCGTTTGAGTGCGGAAGGTAGAAGTACCGCAACTACCGTTCTAAGTTATCTCTCAATTAAGAATTTGCACGAACAAACAATTCCGGAAAATGAGCAAAAATTACTTTGTTTTACAGATGTAAGGCAGGATGCGGCATTGCAGTCCGGTCATTTCAATGATTTTGTGAAGGTTGGTCAGTTACGTTCCGCTGTTTATCATGCATTAAAGAAAAAGTCTGAACTCACATATACAAACATTGATTCAGAAGTGTTTTCCGCAATAAAACTTGATCAATCTGAATATGCTCTTGCACCTTCATTGCCGGATACTTTTCAATATAATGAAAATGAAAAAGCATTAAAAGCCTATCTTAACTATCGTGTGATCCATGATTTAAGAAGGGGTTGGCGTGTGATTCTCCCGAATCTTGAGCAAGTTGCCCTGCTTCGAATTGAATATGCCGGATTAAAAATTGAAATTGAACATGGAATTTGGAATACGATTCCCGAATTTCAAGTCCTCGATTTAGAAGACAGGTATGACATTCTCCATAATTTACTTGATTTTTTTCGAACTGCTTATGCCTTTAATTTTGAATTTTTTAATCAACCTGATCAGAAGAAAAAGTTAATTCGGGACAACTTAAAAGCTCCGTGGACTTTAGATGATGAGGAAGAAATAAAATCGCCGGACTACCTCGCTCTTTCTAAGGTCGAATTCATTTCAGGACGTATTCAAGCCTTTCCTGTTGGAGCAAGAAGCGCATTCGGCTTTTTTCTGAACGAGAAGCTGAACGAATATGGAAATAAACTTAAAACTGAGCTACTTGACACTTTGATTGAATCAATTCTAGAAGCACTCGTTAAGCTCGGTAAATTAATGCCGTTTAAGAATATCGCCGCCGAAACACTTTATCAACTTAATGGAACCTGTATCAAATGGGTTTTTGGA
>JAHEYM010000073.1 GCA_023251595.1 Bacteroidota bacterium | reverse complement strand
GCTCGAACACTACTTAAAAATAGCCCCACAATTCAATGAACCGCTGTATGCGAGATCCGCATGTACAGTGGTGTGAGAGGCGCACTCCGTCATGTTCTATTGACGGAGCCGCCTACTCGATACAAGCACAATTCCTTCTTCCGTCTGCAATGGTGACCATGGCGAGGGAGGAACGACCGAAGCAATCGATTTGTACAAGTACGCTGCCTTCATAATCTTTGTTGTTGCCAATCCTTAATGCTATTTTTGACAAATCATAATTAAAGGAGGTTGTATTTATATAATGACAAACGGTTGAAGGGCTTGAACTTAATTCATCCATTGCTCCGCACAATTAAATTTCTTGCAGACTACATTCTTTTCTGCAATTGGTTTATTGCACTCGCCGCTGCAGCACTTGTTTTTGAAACACAACTGATCGCGACGGGAAATATATATATAGATGCAACTTTGGGTGTTGTGTTTTTTTCAACGCTGGTAATATATAATATGCACAAATTAATTGCTGTTTTTACGAATCTGAACCGTCAGATTGGGTTCCGACACACCTTTATTAAAAATAATTTCGGATTATTTTTAGCTACCGGTCTAGCATCCGTAACCGGATTATTAATTTCATTAATATTTTGTGAAATCCGCACCCTCTTATTGTTCATCCCTGCAGCGTTAATCGCTGTTGCTTATTCTCTACCGCTGATCCGGAGCAAATATTCCGGGTTAAAACTCCGCGAAGTTCCGGGGATGAAAATCGTATTTATCGGAATTGTGTGGGTTTATGTAACAGTGATTGTACCCGTTGCAGCAAACCAATTATATTTGCCTTTAAACTCACTACTGTTTATTGTAATGAGAAGGATGCTTTTTATCTCAGCAATAGCTATCACTTTCGATATCCGTGATTTGAAAATTGATAAGGGTGAAGGAATATCTACTCTTCCGGTTTTGTGGGGAGAAAAGAAATCGAAAATATTCGCGATGAGTTTGATGGGTATATTTCTGTGTCTGCTCTATTTTCAATTCCGGGTTTTTGATCTCGGACTGCACCCGCATTTTGAGCTGACGATTCCACTTCCGACCGCAGCCATCATTACGATGATATTAATTTATTTTTCGGGTGAAGGTCGGGATGAATATTATTATTCTTTTCTGCTCGATGGAATGATGATATTGCAGTTTGTGAGTGTGTGGATTTATTTCAGGATGTTCGCATGAAAAGGTCTCACATCTCGTTGATCATCTGAGCGATTTTCTCAAAAGCGTTCTCATCTTTGATCACGTATTGTTCAGCACCTTTTTGAATGGTTTGCATCGCTACCGCATAGCGCTCCTGACTCGATAGCATGATGACATGGGTGTTTGGATAATGTTTTTTGATAGTTTGAAGAATCTCCAAACCGTTTGCAGCGTCTTTCTGAACCGTATTTAAATAGAAATCGAGAATGACGACATCGGGGTTTTCCGAAATGTGTTTAAGACATTCTTCACCGGTGTGATAACAACTAACCTGATGTTGAACTTTACGGGTAAGATAATCTGTCAATGCCTCGGTGAGCATTGTATCATCATCAACAATAAAAATCTTTTTCGGTTTTACAAAATCCATAGCTCATTTGATTTGGAATGTAAAAGTAGAAAATTGTTGGCACAAAGAAAAACTTTCTGCCTTTTTTCAGAAGACGAGTAAAAGTAAAAAAAATAATATTCCCGCAAAGACGCAGAGGCGCGAAGATAGCGTACTAAAACATTTATTTCTTTGCGACTTGGCGGCTTCAGGCAGTTATTTGTATTTTTGCTGTATGAAATTCATTTTGGCTTCAATTATTCTATGTTTTTCAATGTATTTGTACGCTCAGGAATTCCCCACTTTTCCGAACGGATTAATCTACAGTGACTCCCTCATCAATATCATGAAGCATGATTTTGATTCACTTAATATTCAATTTGATAAAAATCACTTCAACATTGATGGTACAATCGAACCTGTTCCGTCGGGGAGAGAAAAATATTATTCACACATACAGGCACATGGTGCTTATGTAGAATTTGAGAGTAAAGAATCGGATTTTTCTCAACTCAGAAAAGATTTGGATGCTCAAAAGTCATACGATGAGATTACTGCAAAATATGTAAATTATATCGGACAGACAGATGCAATGCTGCTCATAGTGAAAACGACAAGTCTGGATACCAATCAAAAGGAAATTGAAGTGTTGAATTCCGTGGGTGGAAGATCTGAATCTTATTATGAATTGGCGGTTAATAATCATGTGGCAGGATGGGAATTTAAATCAAAAAATAAATGGGTGTATGAATTTTCTCACAAAGATTTCTCGGAATGGTATTTCATAAATGCATATTATCTTTATGAAGATTTTAATCGAGTTACCATTCCTCAAAAATATTATTCTGAGATGAATTATGCCCGAGTTCTTTTGGGTGAAGAAGGGTATGATCATGCAAACAAAAATGACACGCTCGGGTATCAACCCATCACTGGCTCGTGTAGTCACGACCTATACCCACGCAGGCATGCAGTTGAGGAGGCGAGCAAAGCTGGATTGGCAAATCGACCGCATACTTTCCTGCTTGCACATCTCGATGTGATGAATGATTATATGGATCGGAAATCAGATTTCACTTACGAGAAATCAAAACGATATACTTATTTAAAAGAATTGGAAGCTGTAAATATCAGGGTTGAGGATTTATTAATCGGGCTCACTATTGTGGATGATAGTTTGCCGGAATTTTATTCTGCTTCACCGCCCAGAGTTGGTTTCGCCTACTCTGTCGAAGAACATTCGGATTTTGAAAATAAAATTATTGCAGGAATGAAAGACAAATCGTTAGATGAATTTAACCGATTAAGATTTTTATTTATTTGGGAGAGTTATATATATTACTTGAAGGATCAGATTCCGGCGAAACAAAAAATTCAGAAATTAAATGAATCAGAAGATGGACTCACTCCGATTATGAAAAGATATTTGAGAGAATTTAAATTGCAAAAAGGATAAAAAATCCGAGAAACAAATCATATTGTTCCCCGAAAATAATTCGGAGGAGTGTGAAAAATATAACAGGAAATTGTCAAAAAATCTTGAATGAGACAAGAACAAATTGTGAAGAAATTGACAATTTGTTGTGAAGAAATTGACAATTTGTTGTGAGGAAATTGACAATTTATTGAGAGGAAGTTAACAATTTATCTGACAGGTAAAAATGGTACTTATTGAAAGAACTAAATTATTTTTACAAACAGAAAGTAATCAGAAGTTATTTTATTGGTTTTGTCTTATCCTATGGCTTTCAGTCTATTCATTGAATCTGATTATACTTACAAAAGAAGGTTTGGAAATTAGAGACATTTCCGAATTCATTATTCCAACGTCCGCGATCAATTCATTTGTTTTATAATAGTTTTATCACGTGGGCAATATTATCTTCTGCCGTATTATTGTGTTCTAATTCATATCTGTTATATTTCATTGTTTTAGATGGTAATAATGGTTGGTGTTTGAGTTCATTTTTAGGAATTATTATTATTCTTTCATTCCTGTTTCTAATAAATACACTGATCATTTATACAAAGCCTTTCAAATTTTAATCAATATTTTTACAGATATTGATTAAAATCATTTCTTTCTGAGTTTTTATTGGATACATTTGCGGGTTAGAGATTTGGAGTATTTAGTCTCATTTTCACCCAAATGGTAAGGTCATGAAAACAAAGTATTTATTCGGTGTTTGCGTCAGCTTCACCCTAAGCATTCTTAGCATTAATCTTTTTGCACAACAGCAGAACTTAACAAAACCGGCCTACACAAAAGAGGATTCAGCTGCATTTAACGCGCTGGTATTGTATCCTGACACAATCCGCTTGGATATTTTTGAAGCGTGCCAGTATCCCGCAGCCATTGTAAATATTGCGAGTATTCAGAAAAATTCGGGCAACGAGTTTGCAAGAATTGTCAGCAGTTACTCAAAAGACGGACAGGAGGAGCTGTGGAATCTCGGAAGGTACCCGGATCTGATTTCAAAACTCGTACAGGGTGGTGTTAAATCAGAGCAGGAAATTAACGCCATCGTTTCCGGTTACCCCGATGAAACACGCAAATCAGCCCTAAAATACGGACGAAACGATTTCGAAGTATTGCAGAAAATTGACAATCTTCAAAGGGAGTCAAGTGCGCAATTTGAACAAACGATTGCCGATTACCCGCAAATTACAAAAGATGCATATCGGGAACTAATAGGATTTCCGGAAATCATGAATCTCTTAAACGATCATCTAAACTTCGCTGTTCGTGTGGGTGACCGTTACAGACGCGATCCACAGCGTGTAATTCATCGCATGGATTCTCTAAATCTGGTAGCAGTGCGACAAAATCTTGAAGAATTACAGGCATGGAAAGATTCTGTTCAGAAAAATCCTGAGGAATTGAAAGATTTAAAAAATGCTGCAAATGAATATGCACAGGATAACGGATACACACAGGATGAAATAAATACTTCACCTCCTCCACAATATGTTTATAATTATGTATCTGTTCCCTATTCTTATTGGTTCGGCTACCCAACCTGGTATCCCTATTATTATTGGTATCCATATCCTTTTTGGTTCGATTGCGGATTTTATTATGATATGTATGGAAATATTGTAATTATAGGGATGCCATCATATTATTTTACAAATTGGTATTTTTATTATCCTCATCATTGGCATCATTACCCACATCTTTGCAACGGATATATCAGACACTATTATGGTCCGCGACATTCGACCAGTTCCAATTCGTTGATTGTCAGAGGATGGGTAAGTGACAATCACAGTTATCTGCCGGAAGATTTTATTTCGAATCCGACGCGCAGAGTAGAAGCAATTCAACAAGTCGGACAATTAAATATTGACGCATTAAAAGAAAAGGGTGGGAGTAGCGTAAGTCCGGAGGTGAGAGATCAATATTATGAAAAGAATTCAACAAAATACCCGGCACTTAAACACAGCGCTGAGCCAATTATAAGGCCGGATGTAAAGCAAAGGAATATTCCCGAAATAAGGGAAGAACCTATCAAACAGCCACCCGTCCGGATACAGAAGGAAGAACCGAGAAATGTTCCAACTCCTAAACCAACACCAACACCAACACCCAAACCGGCAGTAGAGCCACGAAAATATAATTTTGAACAAATTAATAAGGCACAGGATTACCATAGAAATACCTGGGAACAGGCACAACCAACACCGAGACAGTCGCCGTCAGTTGTTCGACCACAGCCACCAATCAGGCAAACTCCTGTCCCGCAGCCACCAGGTAAAAAGAAATAAAAACATTCCTTCATCGAGTTTCCGGTTTAAGTATTTCAGAATATTGTATTAATTTTGGGATGAAAAACAATCCCTGATCATTACAATGTTGAAAGAAAATATTATTATAAATAGCGATAAACAAAATCTGGATATCCCTTTTATTCACGATTTTATTACACACTCTTATTGGGCAAAAGGGAGAACACTTGAGGAAGTTAAAATTTGTATAGAGAATTCTTTAAATTTTGGTGTTTATATAGAAAGGAAACAAATCGGCTATGCAAGAGTGGTGACTGACTATTTTTCATTTGCTTATTTATTGGATGTATTTATTGATATAAATCACCGAAAAAAAGGGTATTCAATTTTATTGATAGAACATATTCTGAATTGTGAATCCCTCAAAAAAGTAAAATCATGGAAGCTGGCAACTTCTGATGCCCATTCTCTTTATCGGAAATTTGGTTTTAAAAACTTGGCACATCCCGAAAAAATGATGGAAATGGTACGGTTGTATTGATTGAATCGTTTGTTTTCGTTTCTCCTATAGCCAATTTGTGAAGCGGGAATTTGTGTATCTTCGCCCACTCATATAAACAAATATTACAGATGAAACTTACAAAATCGATCCTTGTAATCTGCTTCCTGCTCGGAAGTTTAACGAATTATGCTCAAGTCGCAGGGCAAGCTCCCATCATCGACAGAGAACTGTTTTTTGGTGATCCTGAGATTACCGGAGCTCAACTTTCACCTGACGGGAAACAGATGTCGTTTATAAAAGTTTATAAAGGAACAAGAAATATATGGGTGAAGAAAGCCGATGCGCCTTTCGCAGATGCTATTCCGGTAACTGAAGATACGGTGAGACCCATTCGTTCTTATTTCTGGCAAAAAAACAGTTTAAATATTTTATATGCTCAGGATAAAGGTGGCGATGAAAACTTTAATTTATATGCTGTCAATCCCGCTGAAGTTCTGAAAAAAGATCAGAGCGTTCCTATTAATAAAGATCTTACAAATCTGAAAGGAGTCAGGGTTGAAATATATGCTATACCTAAATCAGATCCCGATGCTATATATATAGGACTGAATGACAGAGATAAGTCATGGTTCGATTTATATAAATTGAAAATTTCCACGGGTGAAAAAACATTAATTCACCAGAATTCTGCAAAGGACAGAATTACAGGTTGGATATTTGATTGGGATGATCAACTGCGTTTAGCTACGCGGGCAAACGAAGATGGCAGTAATGATATTTTGCGTGTTGAGAAAAATGGATTTGAAAAAATATATTCAACCGGACCTTATGAATCAGCGAATCCCTATTCTTTTGATAAAGAAAACAAAAGAATATATATCAGCACCAATAAAGGAGATGATCATGATCTTCAGCAATTAATTTTACTTGATCCTATTTCGCTGAAGGAAGAGATTGTTGAAAAAGATCCATTAAATCTTGTTGATTTTGGTGAAGCTGTTTTCTCTGAAAAAACAAAAGAACTTCAATTCACTACTTATGAAGATAGCAAATTGCGACGTTATTGGAAGGATAAGGATCTGGAAAAAGATTTTCTGACTATTCAGAAATCTGTCCCCGGCAAAGAAATTAATTTTAATTCCAATTCGGATGATGAAAATTTGTGGTTGGTCGGAGTCTTTAGTGATATGGATCCGGGCACTGTATATTTATTTAATCGTTCGACAAGAGAATTAAAATTCCAATATCGTCCCAGACCAAACCTGCCTGAAAAGGATTTGGCACCGATGGTTCCTGTAAAATATAAATCGTCTGATGGACTTGAAATTCCTGCGTATTTAACGACACCGAAAGGAGTCGTAGCTAAAAATCTTCCTGTAATTATTGTTCCTCATGGTGGTCCATGGGCAAGAGATGTGTGGGGTTATAATTCATTCGCGCAATTTTTAGCAAATAGAGGATACGCAGTATTATCTCCGAATTTCAGAGGTTCAACAGGGTATGGTAAAAAGTTTTTAGATGCCGGAAATAAAGAATGGGGACAAAAAATGCAGGATGATATTACATGGGGCGTAAAATATTTAGTCGCGGAAGGAATTGCAGATGCTAAAAAAGTCGCAATTATGGGCGGGTCTTATGGTGGTTACGCTACGCTCGCGGGTGTTGCGTTTACACCTGATGTATATGCGGCGGCAGTCGATATTGTCGGACCATCGAATTTACTTACATTATTAAATTCAATTCCACCCTATTGGGAATCATTTAAAAAAGTATTTTATCTGAGAATGGGTGACCCGAATACTGCTGCAGGGAAGGCACAATTGGTAAAACAATCGCCGCTTACTTCTGCAAAAGAAATTAAAACACCTTTATTGGTGGTTCAGGGTGCAAACGATCCGAGAGTAAATAAAGCCGAAGCAGATCAAATTGTGATTGCATTACGCGATCGCGGATTTCCGGTCGAGTATATATGTGCGCCCGACGAAGGACATGGATTCCAAAGACCGGTCAATAATATGGCGATGTTCGCTGCTGCTGAAAAGTTTTTAGCTAAATTTCTTGGAGGTAGATATCAGGAATCTATGACACCGGCAGTTGAAAAAAGACTGAAAGAAATTACGGTGGATGTGAAAACGGTGAAACTGAAATAAAATCGGATCGTGGTTCGTTAATATCGCTGGAAAACAATCCGGTATTATTCGATATTTATGAAAACACGCAGAAATAAAGTTATACTTTTAGTAATATATTTTCTTGCACTGATTTTATCGTGTATCAATCCGATTTATCCGCACGAAATGTACCTTCAGCATTCCGCAACGATTATTATGATGGGGTTCATGATTTATATAACGGTAAAAAATAATCTGAGTGACAGATCTTTTTTATGTTTCTTCATTTTTATGATTTTTCATATTATCGGTGCAAGATGGATTTATTCGTTCACCCCTTATAATTCCGGGATAAAAACGCTAACCGGATTTAACATTAATGAATTTTTTGGATGGACAAGAAATAACTATGATCGTTTTATTCATTTTATTTTCGGATTTCTCTTTTTGGTTCCGGTTAGCGAAATTTATGAAAAGTGGTTTCATCTGCCAAAAAGATTTGTTTTCCATGTTGCATTTTTGTTCATATTAGGTTCAAGCATGTTTTATGAGTTGTTCGAATGGGTCATTTCTATCGCACTTTCACCCGAAGAAACCGAGGCATATAATGGTCAACAAGGTGATATGTGGGACTCCCAAAAGGATATGGCATTGGCGATGACGGGTGGAATGGTTATGATTTCGATCAGAAGACTGACATTGGTGGTGAAAAGATTACGCTAAATTTTTTTGGTTACACTTCTCAGAAGCATTGACAATAGAAAATTTTGTATTTTTGTGTATTCATGAACCTATTTATTAACCCTCAAACAAATTAAAAACATGCGTTATCTCTTAAAGTTTACCATTCCGCTCGAGAGAGGGAATGAAGCACTTCGTCAGCCTGATTTCGGGCAAAAGATGCACTCGCTCCTGACTGATCTGAAGGTTGAAGGAGCTTATTTCACCGCCCTTGATGGTCAAAGAGGTGGGTATTTCGTTGTGAACATGACAGATGCATCGCAGATCCCGGCGATCGCTGAGCCCCTTTTCCTATGGTTACATGCTGACATCGAATTCATCCCTGTGATGACTCCCGAAGATCTAGAAAAGGCAGGTCCTTCAATTGGTGCAGCGATTCAGAAATGGGGATAAAGTGAATTACCTGATTTTATCGAAATATCCCCTATCCTAGTCCGGGAGGGGATATTTTATTTTGAAGAAGAACCTGAATTGAGAAAATTGCTAGATTGGCAAATTATATTATAAAAAGAATATTTCAAAATGATTCGCCGAATCTTTATTTTACTCACAATTCTGATTTTGAATTTAAAGAATTTAAATGCGCAAAAAAATGATTCAACATTATTTCTTCCCGCCGGAAGTGAAATCAAAGATATTGGATTGATATTAGGACTGCATCAGTTTACATATACTTTTATCGAATTCGGAATTTCTGAGACAAAGAGTAAGGGAGGTTGTTTTTGGGGATCGTATTTTAACGGAACTTCATTAAGTGCCGAATATAATCCTTTTCAAAATAAAACGGGTTTGATGTTTTCTGTCTGGACCTGCGCATTCACATTTATCACGCTTGGAATTAATGCAAATTCATACACAGATTTCGATAAATATAACCTCGGGGTAAAACCTTTTATTGGTATTGGTCCCGGAGAAATTTCCTTGACCTACGGATATAATTTCCAAATCATCGACCATAAAATACCGGATTTAAACAAACATTGTTTTTCTTTGCGGTACCATTTGCCGGTAAGAGGAAGGAAATAAATTTTGCGGATCTCAATCTTTTTTCCTAAGTTTGTACTCCTTAGTGATTGACCCTCAATCCCGATTCAATGCGTTTGATACTTGCGTCTCTTGCTCTTGTTCTTATAGCTGGTTTTTCAGGCTGTAAGAAGTACGAAACCGTCGATATTACAGGCAATGTAGCACCTCCGGATCGTACTATTCCGAATGTTACGATCGAAACTTATGTGAACAAGGTTTACATCTCCCTTTTGGGCAGAAAACCGGATAGCGTCGAATATTCATATGGATATAACCTGCTTCGACAAAGTAATCTGAGTTCGGTTAGCCGCACCCATTTCCTCGATTCCGTTTTTAGCCATATCGAATATTACGATCACCTTTACAATGCCGCCCGCACAGAACTTCTCAATAATTTCGATACCACACAGATCACTCAGTACCTTGTAATGATTACAAATTTGTTAAGTGATACCGCATATCAGGCGGCATGGCCCGATATACAAAGAGAAATTAATCGAATCGATTCTTTGCAGGCGTTGAGTTGGGAATATCGTGGCGGATTGGTCAGTACTATTGAAATGCATCGTCGTTGTGTCGATAATTATTTTTTTGATCAATTAAATATGGGTTCTGCAAATTTTGTCATCGCGTGTTTTCAACATTTCTTAAACAGATATCCCACCGATAATGAATTGTCAGAAGGAATTAATATGGTGAATGGTGTTCCTGCTCTACTATTTCTGCAAGGTGGATTGTCAAAAAATGATTTTGAACATATATTCTTCAGCAGTGACGATTATTTCGAAGGACAAGCAGTTTCATTATATAACAGGTTTTTATTTCGAAATCCGAATAGTGAGGAAATGACTTCAATGTCAATAAAATATAAAACACATCTCGACTTCAAAGAAATTCAAATGGATATTCTTTCGTCCAACGAATATATCGGACTTTAAATTCAATCATAGATGAGAAAAATTCTTATCACTATTTGCGCCGTCATTTTTCTCTTCTCTTCTTGTAAAAAGGAAAAGAGTTATCTATATGACGTGAATTCTGTGGTAGTTACTCAGCCCGGTGGTGCAAAACCCAATTTAAAAAATACGGAGGAATTTGTTTCGATTGCTTATTCTGATTTGTTCGGAATTGGAATAAGTCACACTGATTTGCTGAAAATTAATCTCGCCTATGCTGCCTTCGGAGATAAAAAACTGATCGAAGATATGATTATAAAAAATTTCCTGAACGATACCGGAATTGTAATTCCTACATCTGCGGCTATGCGCGCGGATGTGCCTGCATTTACAATCGCAAGCTATAAGAAATTTTTTAATCGCGAACCAAATTCATTTGAGACATGGTTCGTAGGCAATGCAATAAATGCAGATACTACCATCACACCTGTATTGGTTTATTATTCTTTTATGACTTCAAATGAATATCGCTATTATTAATATATAATTAAATGAAACGTCGCTCTTTTATTCGGAATACAGGTCTCGCAACTGCCGGATTTTTCGTAGCTCCCTATATTCTTCCCTCCGGTCGGCTATTCGCAGCATCAGGAGTACGCAAAGCAAATCATGTGGTTTTTTGTTTATATGCAGGTGGTGTTCGTGATCTTGAGACAATTCAAAAAGCAGATGGCAATTTAATGCCAAATATATTAAATGGTTCCGAAGCAATTACTTCAGATATCGCTTCGGCAATGACCTCGCTTCCTCTTTCTCCCATCGCGATGCCGTTACAGAATTACGGAACTTTATTTAAGCAATTTAAATATGCGCAGGGTCCGACGGGGCATTATAATGGTCACACTACCGCAATTACAGGAGTCTATACCACGACCAGTTTGGACTTAAGAGATCACCCCGATTTTCCTACTATATTTGAATATTATAGAAAACATAATTCTCCTGCACAATCTGCAATGAACGCGTGGTGGGTTTCGAATTCACTCGGACCTTATCCTTCATTAAATTATAGCAAATATCCCGGATATGGCTCGGCGTATGGTGCGAATTTTATTGCTCCAACTTCTCTTATATCTACCGATGGCTACGATGCCTTGGGAAATATGCGCACATTTAATTCTCAGGAACAAGCCGTCGTAAATAAAATCCGCGGATTTCTCGACAATAATTTTTTGTCTCACCAAAATGTCGGTGATCCCGGGTTAATTAATCCCGATGCAGATCGTGCTACTTTGCAGACATTTATTACGGATTTATTTAATCGTTCTATGTCGGGACAATTCAACGATCCATGGCTTACCGGTGGAGGCGTGATGAATAATGATATGTACAATATTGTTTTTGCCGAGGAAATCATCAAACAATTTAAACCTGAATTATTGGTGGTGAATATGCAGGATGTAGATATTTGTCACTCTCAATTTACTGCGTATTGCAATAATTTGAGAAAGGCGGATTTCTCAGTCGCTCATCTCTGGAATACCATCCAGAATA
>JAHEYM010000428.1 GCA_023251595.1 Bacteroidota bacterium | reverse complement strand
TTATTTCACCATCATTTCCAGCATTCACGGGAGTTGAAGCGGCGTCATTATTACCGCAACTTACATTAAATCCGTAAGAATTAACGGGACTCGACAAACTCGCCGTCAGTTCTGTTGGCTGTGTTAAAGTAATATTTCCCGAAACCGAACAGGAGTTCGCATCGGTAACTGTAACTGAATAACTTCCGGCTATGACGTTGTTCAGATTTTGTGCGCTATCGCCGTTCGACCAACTATACGTATAAGAAGGTGTGCCACCGTTGATGGTCGCAGAAATTTCCCCTGAATTACCACCATAACATTTAATATTATAGCCGTTGGTTGTACCGCTCGAGAGATTGGCTGATAAAGCTGCAGGCTCAATTAGAGAAACAGAAAGAGAATCAGAAAGACCTAAAGAATCAGTCACTACTACCGTGTATGTTCCGGCAGCAAGACCGCTGAGATCTTCTGTAGTAGCCGAGTTCGACCACAGAAAAGAGTAGGGCGGATTTCCAGAGGAGACCGTTAAGTCAATGTTCCCATTATGGAGGTTAAAACACGAAATACTATATCCGCCGGGATAAGATGATTTTGTGGCAGAGAGCGAAAGCGGTGATTGGGAAAAGGAATTGAAGGAAAATAAAAATAGACCGAAAAACGCAAATATCTTAGGGGCGTAAAATTTTACGCCCGATTTTATGCCTGATAAAATCCGTTCAAGCGGTAATTCGTAATTCGTAAGCGATTTTTTCATGGGAAGCATTTTTTAAGTTTATTAAATATGGTTTTGGATTTATTTGAATTCGTTTCTATAACAATAATTGGTTGATCAAGACATTAAGTGTTGAATAAATAATAGATAGATTGCCGGTTTGCCAATTAAAACGACAGCTAACCCTTGTGTTCAGGCAGGAGCGTGATAGTGGGAAAGAAAATGATACTATTAAATTGTGGAGTACCCGAAAAGCCCCGTGGTTGTAGGGGGGGGGTAATTGGGTGTTTTCATGGCAAGGAGGCTAAGCATGAAATAAAAAGATAGGAATGATTAATTTACTCTGCGAAAATAATGGGCGACATTTTCATATACAATGATATTTATCATGTTTTGGAATTAAAATACGAATTATAATACTTATCACTTTTTTAGGTGGCGAAACGATTTCAATTCTGCCACCAAATCGCAATGGCACCAAGTTGCACGAAAATATTTTGCTAACTCAATTGAGTGCTCTGAATAATATAGTTTTTATCCAATTCATATCTTTTAGCAAAAAGATATGAATATAAATCTCCCCCTCTCCGGCCTTCACTGCATTATGGCAGGCAGGGGAGGGGGCGAAGGGGGAGGAGGTGCAGAATCTATAGAGTCCGAACGCGAGGGCAGGAAGCAACCCAAAATTAAATCAGACCCTCTGCTTCTCTTTGCAAACCATATAGCACAGGAAATATAGGAGGTCGGCATTTCTGCAGAGGATATATAAAATTTTGCAAAGAGTGTGTCGTGTCGTTCAGAGCGTATGCAACCTTTTTCAGACGATGTAAAATGTTAATCATACGATGAATCAAACTCTGCAAAAGATGTAGTAAACTATGCAGACTATGTCGCAACTTTCGCATAGCGTTCAGCAGAGTTCACAATCGATACAGTTTGGGTGCGGGCTGAGTTAACCCGGTACTTCAATTACTTGAGAAGCATCAATTTTCTTATAACCTTAACTTCTCCATAACTGATCCGCGCAAAGTAGATACCTGAATCAATATCGTTTAAAGATATTTGTGCTGCCACATTGTTAAAGTATGGTAAAATAATATGTTTTATTTTTTGTCCCCGGAAATTAAATATATCGATAATTAGATCACCCGTCTTAATATCCGGAAGTGTCAGCGAAAACTCACCGTTCGAAGGATTCGGATAAAATTGCACTTCATTTTCTTCGGCTTCCAATCGACCGGTAGAATTAAGAGTGCAACTCAGAGTAGTACTTAACCAAGCTCTGCTAAGCGCTAACGAAGCCTGCATACGTGCGACCTGTCCCGCCGAGAACATATTCATACAAGCATCGTCTGTGTAGTCCATGTAATTCATAAACATATCCCCATTCGGTGAATTGCCTGTACAATTGGAGAGCGTGGGAAATGGAGGACAACCGTAGGTTGCAGTGAGCTGAGTGGGTGTATCGAAAATATAATCGTTACCGCAATTTGAATCACCCCATGTGTGTATGAGATTCATCCAATGACCAATCTCATGTGTGCAGGTGCGACCTTTATTATATTCCGGATCCAGTGTACCGACACGACCGAAGTTCGTATATTTAATTACAACACCATCAATATTAGCAGGAAAAGTAGGGAAGGACGAATAGCCCAAGAGACCACCGCCGAGATTACAAACCCATATATTTAAATATTTATCGGCGGGCCAAGCATCTTCACCACCGGTTGCGGTGGCTTTTACCAGATCATCATTATAAAATTGGTTGACAGTTGTGAGCGTGCGTGTAACACCAGTCGTCCAATTCCCGCTAGGGTCTCTCTGCGCGAGGCAGAATTGAACCATAGGATTCCCCGAAACTAATGCGAATACCGCAGGAGTATTTATTCTGTCGTAATTTGTTTGAGAGTAATCTTCATTCAAAACTTCTATTTGAGATTGAATTTGCGAATCCGGAATATTCTGCGTTGCTGTTTTATAAACCACATGAACTACAACAGGAATGGTGGTATAAGATCGCGATTGTTGATTTGGGTGTGACGAAATCCAATCCTGTATTTGAGTTTCCATATCTGCCATCCGGTTTGCAAGGGCAGGAATTTCAGCCTTCTTCGCAGCGAGATAATCCGCAGAGCCACAACGATCGTGAGATTGCGCCTGCAGAAGACTTCCACCAAAGAACAAAGAGCTTAAAAGAACCACATATTTAATTTTATTAAAAATTTTATTGAAGAATTAAATAATAAACCATACATTGAACATATCGCATCAACGAATACAAATATACAATACATTTTTCGTAAAAACCAACTTTATTACATTGCTATGACATTTTTTTTGCTTTGGGTGAAAAGATAGTTTGTAGTATCAAAATAATATTTGTACGTTTGCACCGATGTTCTTCAGAATCAGAAAGTATTTCTCCATTATTGCGATCAGTCTGTTCCTGTTTCCTACAGTGACAGAGGCAGCGCATGCTTTTGAGCATCAGAGCGATTTTCACTGCAATGAACACAATACTAAACACTTCCATCAGATCGAACATCACTGCGCGATTTGTGATTTTGTTCTGTCCGTTGCCCACAATCCGACCTCAAACGCTATTATTTTAAAAGATGAAATTT
>JAHEYM010000072.1 GCA_023251595.1 Bacteroidota bacterium | reverse complement strand
ACACTATTTTTCCCTCTATAATTTTTCTTCCCAGATTTTCCAATTCTTTGAAATCGTGAACTTCGATGACCTCTGCAGTAATTCCGCCTTTCGGACAGGGAACGGAACCACCCAGTGCACATATATTTACAGGTCGTGCGAATCCCGAACCTCCGGGAATAATAATTCCTTTTTCTTTATCACCCCGCACCCAATGAGGAACCATACATTCCTGTAAATAAACCGAGTCGGGATGATAATTTTCCAGAACTCTTTTTCCCCACTCCACTGCTTTCTGGGCTTCGGGAGAACCGCTTAGCCTTCCTCCTATTTTCGTGGCGAGATACGTCAGGTTTGAATAACTTTCTCCATGCGCTAATATCTCCGAAAACACAGCACGTATTAAAGCACTATCTGCTTTATCTGCAGGAGTTTTCAGCGTGTCTTTAAAAGCCACCGGTTCGCGATGACGTTGAGCATATATATTTATATATGAGATTGTTAAAAGAAATAATATCAGAAGGTTCCTTGTCATGGTTTGTGTTACTTTAAATTATCTTTCTATATAAATTGTATAAATGGAACGCTGATTATGCTGAACATCACGGACAAAATAAACTCAAAAATAAATCATATTTAATCTGTCCAATCAGCGTCATCCGTGTTCTATTTTAAAGCAAAGTTCAGATCTTCAATTAAATCATTTGCATTTTCGAGACCGATAGATAATCTTAATAAATTATCAGGTGAAACGGGATTTGCACCTTCCATAGATGCTCTGTGTTCTATCAGACTCTCCGTTCCACCAAGACTTGTTGCCCGGGTGAATATTTTTACTTTCGAAGCAATCTTAAATGCTTTTTCTTTTCCATCTTTCACCTTGAAAGCAATCATTCCACCAAAAGCAGACATTTGTGATTTCGCCAATGAATGACCGGAATTTGATTTTAATCCGGGATAAAACACGCTCTCTACATCAGGATGTGATTCAAGAAATTCAGCAACTGCCATCGCATTTTCAGAATGTTTTTGCATACGAAGGGCGAGTGTCCGAATACCGCGCAAAGCAAGATAACAATCGAATGGTGATGGAACACCTCCGCCAAGTGTTTGTATTTCTTTTATTCGGGTGAAAAATTCATCCTCTTCACGCGAAATAATTATTCCACCAATTAAATCACTGTGACCACCGAGATATTTTGTAGTTGCATGCAGAATCAGATCGATACCAAATTTAAATGGTTGCTGAAGTACCGGGGTACCAAAAGTACTATCACATAAAGTTTTTATCCCGACTTTTTTAGCAATTTCCGATATCCCTGCTATATCGGTAACATCCATCATCGGATTTGAAGGCGTTTCGATAAAAATAAGACGAGTATTAGATTTAATCGCAGATTTCACCTCATCCAAATTCGTGGTGTTTACGAAACTGGTTTGCAAATTCCAATTCGACATGATAGTGCGAAGTTGCAATGCGACTCCATGATACATGCCCGCGGGCGCAATTATGTGATCACCCGGTTTCAACGCGAGAAAAACGCCCATTGCCGCTGCAGAACCGGAAGCAAATGCAGCAGCAGCTTTACCACCCTCCAATTCGCAAAGACATTGCTCGAAAGCCAAACGATTTGGATTATTATGACGGGAATATTTATATCCGCTTTCATAAGAACCATCGGAACCTCGTTGATAGGTTGAAGACAGCACTATTGGCGGAATCACAGCCCCTGATGCGGGATCAGCATGTGATCCGGCATGAACGGTTTTGGTTTCTATATTCACGAAAAATTATGCTTTTGCAGTTACACGGGGTTTCTGATCACGAAGTTCGACCAGCAATTCTCTAATGCTTAATAGCGTTTTAATCGCCTCCGCCTGTGTGACCTCTTCAACCGATTTATCTTTGTGTGAATGAAGGTGTTTTTTTGCTCCCTCCAACGTGAAACCACGTTCTTTTACAAGATGATAAATGACCCTGAAATTCGCCATGTCATCGGGCGTGAAAAGCCTGTTGGACTTGGCATTTCGCTTTGGTTTGATGATGTCGAATTCCTTCTCCCAAAAACGGATAAGCGAGGGAGTTACATTGAACAACTTCGCTACTTCACCAATCGTGTAGTAAACTTTCTGAATATCATGTTCTTTCCAGGCCATTGTCGAAGGTTTTGATTCGACAAATGTAATGAAATGGAAAAGAATAAGAAAATATGTACCTATGAACAATTATATTGCACGCACAAATGTCCAATGTCCCACGCCCAATGTCCAATATCCAAGTAAAAAATTATTTAATTTAACATTCAACCCTACTTGAAAATTGGGAGTTGGACATCGGAAATTGGACATTTGAAAAAGCAGTTTAATATATAATAGTAGTATCTCTCGAAACAGCCATTGCATTAAAATATCCCAATCCGCCATTACTGATATTTGTTATCGGATTTGCCGGTGGGGCTGACATAAATTGTCTGATTCCGCCTTGAACATCTACAATCGTTGTATAATAATCGTAGGTTGCTTTGCTGATACTTTCCAAACTTGCAAAAATAGTGTCATTCACCAATAGATGAGCCCGTCCGCGGGTAATCGACATCTCCTGACCGTTCGTGAATTTATCAGATAACAGACGATCATCACTGATAAATGCAAGTGTATCATTCGAGCTAAGATGAAGTTTATAATAATTTAAAGTTGAAATTGGGTCCGTGAATTTACAGACCACTCTATATGATGGAAAATTGCCTGTGCTGTTTAATGTATAGTTTAATGAGTCGATCGGAACTCCGTATGGCATTGTAGAAATGGCAGCATAAGACTGTCCATCCGCAAAAATATTTAATATATATGTTCTCCCTTCTGTTCCTGTCATGGTTGAAGTATGATATTCTCCGGGAGAAACTTCTGTAAGTGTATCCACATTTCCTGCATTGTCGGAAATAGTGACAAGGGCACCGCTAACTGTCGGAAAAACATTCGGATCATAATAATTAATAGTGTGACTTAATTTTACAGTATACGGTCCGGGCTCATTCGTAATATTCGCTTCAACAACCAGTTTTGGATTAACAGAATTCAAATCAATCATTACAACTTTTTCACAAGAAGAAAAAATGAATGGTGAAAAAATAACTAATATATAGCGTGAACCGGCATTTGCTAACTGCGAATTATTTTTCATGGTTGATTAGAATTTAAAGTTATATGTAATAGCGGGAATAATACCAAACAGTGACAATTGAACTGCTTGTGTTTTATTAGAGTCTAGCGGATCTTGTTGGAAAGAGAGAGAATACGCATTCCAACGGTCATATACATTATATATAGAGAAATTCCAGCTCGATTCTCTTTTTTCCGTTTTCTTTCGTTGCCATGTGACGCCCAGATCCATCCTATGATAAGGAGGCATTCTGTAACCATTCCTTGAAGTATATAAACTCAACACCTGACCGTCAACTATATATTTACCACTCGGAAAAGTAACCGAGTTTCCGGTTGAATAAACCCAGGTTGATGATATAGTCCATTTAGGAGAAAGTTGATAAATTCCTACAACAGAAATATCATGTACGATATCCTGCTTCGCCGGAAACGGAGCCCCATTGTCAACACCATTAATTTCTCTGAATGTTCGGGCGAAAGTATAACCAATCCATCCATTTAATTTTCCGGCTTTTTTCTTCACAAAAAACTCCGCACCATAAGCCCAGCCTTTTCCAAAGAGCAATTGCGACTCTACTGTTTTATTAAAACGAAGATCCGCTCCCGGTTTATAATCAATCTGATTTGCCATGTTTTTATAATATACTTCAACCGAAGATTCATAAGTATTTTGTTTGAAATTTTTGAAGTAACCCAAAGCCACCTGATCACCGATTTGCGGTTTTACAATCGGACTGCATGGAACCCAAAGATCAACCGGTGTTTCGGCGGTTGTATTCGACAATAAATGGAGATATTGATTAATACGATTGTACGAAACTTTTATTGAATTGGCATCATTCAGAATAAATGTTACAGAAGCCCGTGGTTCAATTCCCATATATGTTTTTATCGGCGCATTATTTACATACATCACTGAATCTGAAATATTACCAACCGAATCATACGAAAAAACAGTAGCAGAGCCTAAATCAGTGAATGCAGAAAATCTCGCACCGAAATTTATTTTAATTCTCTTACTCAATGCAAACTCATCAGAAATATAAAGACCATTCTCGAGTGCATGTTTCCGGTCAATTGTGCGGTTTAGTAAGGATGGTCGTACAGTTGTTGAAGCTGTGTTCATGGTCACTTCACCCGGACGGAATGTATGAAACGTTGAATTGCCTCCAAATTTGAGTGTATTATTTGATCGGATGAAATATTGAAAATCTTCTTTCAAAGAAAAATCTCTGATGCCTGTGGTGACCTGAAATTGTGCATCTCCGGCACCGAGAACAATATTATTTGCATAATTACTATATATAAGCGAACTATTCAAAAATAATTTGCTATTGAATAAATGATTCCATCTCAACGTACCGGTTACATTTCCCCAATTAATTCCAAAGCTGCGATTCGAAGCAGTATTATTGCTGAAACTAAAGTTATCTTTACCAAAATATCCGGAAAGAAAAATACGATCTTTCGCTCCCAACTCATAATTTGCTTTCATATTGAAGTCATAAAAATAAAGTTGTGTTCCCCGAATATTTTTCGGTCCGAGAATTTTCAGAAATAAATCAGCGTATGTTCTTCTACCTGAAATCACAAAAGAACCTTTGCCTTTTTTTATCGGTCCTTCAAAAGTCAGACGTGATGCGATAAGTCCGACGCCACCGGTAACTTTATATTCTTTATTATTACCATCATTCATTTTGATATCGAGCACAGAAGAAATGCGCCCGCCATATTCAGCCGGAATACCGCCCTTATATATAGTTACATCTTTTATTGCATCCGAATTAAATACTGAGAAGAAACCCAGCAGATGAGAAGGATTATAAACATTGGCTTCATCCAACAGAATTAAATTCTGATCTGCACCGCCGCCCCGCACGTAAAAGCCCGAATTTCCTTCACTCACACCTTTAATTCCCGGAAGCAATTGTATCGTTTTAAGAATATCCTTTTCACCAAAAAAAACAGGAATTGCACTGACTTCTTTTACATTTATTTTTTCGACACTCATCTGTGTGGAAATCACATTATTATTTGCGGCCTCCGCATTAATTACCACACCTTTTAATGAAGTTGCTCTTTCAAAAATATCGACATTTAATTTAACATTCTGATGCAGGTCGATGAGCGTGTCTTTTGATTCGTAGCCCATATATCGAAAACTGAAAGTATATTTTCCTTCGGGAATTGTGAGCGAATAAAAGCCATACGCATTACTGTTCGCACCAATGCCCGGTAATTCTTTCACCACAATGCTCGCTTCGATCATCGCTTCGCCATTTTTACCATCGCGCATAGTGCCACTGAGCGTAAAATTATTTTGGGCACTAATGAAATTCCAGAAAAAAGGAAATAATAATAGCATGACTTTACCGGGTCGTTTCATGAAAATAGTCGTAAGTGATAAGATTGAGGGTCGGGTTCTAAAATGGTATTACGTGTTGAACGCTATTCGGGTGGGTTAGAACGAAATTAAGTTTACTGAATGAAGATCAGGTGATTCGATCGGCATAATCGGTAGCATCGTATCTGCCTCAACGGCACTGAACATGGTGAATTTTGGGGAAGAACGGAGGGGTGGTGAGGATATTGTGTGTAAATTATGGCATCACTGGTCAAACCACGGTAGAGACGTTGCAAGCAACGTCTCTACATTCGCAACGCACCATTCCGCGCGGAGACGTTGCATTCACCGTCTCTACCAAAAAATGAAATCATGGCGAACATATCCCCTAAACCTAATTCGGTTTCGACCATCATTCGTTCATTCAAATCGGCAGTTACCAGAACCGTAGGTTTGTCACCACTAATTATTAAATTCGGTTGGCAATCCCGTTTTCACGATCATATTATCCGTAATTATGATGAATATGTTCATATATCGGAATATATTAAAAATAATCCGGCGAACTGGAAAACGGATCGATTTTTTGGATGAAGTTTTGGAGTTATTTCTTTCGTGATAATTTTTCACTCGGCATACCAACAGTTTTGAGAACATGATTAGCTTCCTCTAACTTCTGAGGAAAAAGCACTTTGCCTGCAAGTTTGTCGAGTTTAGGGTTGATCTTGACGATCGGAATCTTGGATTTAGTAAGTTCTTTAATTGTCATCGTGCAAATTTACTTCTTTTTTTCCTAATTAAAGAAGCTTTATACTCTGTTTTTTTGGAATTCAAATCAATAGTCGTTTTTTCGTTCCATCATTTCAGGTTTCTTATCTGCACTTTTTGTTTCATTTCTTTATTAAATTTCCTCATGATACCTTAGCAAATTAGCAAGCATTTAATTAATAAGGATTGTAATAACTGGGAAAGGTAATGATCTAAAATAAATCAATCGAAAGAGTATAACTTGTAACTATGAAAGAAAAACCGTAACTTCGCAACTAAATTTTAGACGTAACGAAATGGAACATTTGAGAATAAAATCATTCGGTCCAATTGAAGAGGCTGATGTTTCTTTTGGTGATTTAACACTGTTGGTTGGTCCTCAGGCAAGCGGAAAAAGTATTTTTCTCCAACTGTTAAAACTTTTGATTGATAAAAATCATATTCAGGAAACATTCAAACAATATTCTTACATTTGGGGGAAAGACACCGAAAAAATACTCGACCTTTATTTTGGGGAAGGAATGGCGAAAATATGGAAAAACAGCACTGTAATAAATTTAGATAAAAGATCGTTCGACAAAAATTTTCTCACACCGAAAATAAAAACTGACCCAGATCGGAAAGAAATAGAATCGTTGTTCTACATCCCTGCCCAACGAATATTAAGCATATCAGATGGAAGACCAAAACCATTCACCGAATTTGATTCATCAACCCCCTACGTTTTGAAGCAATTTAGTGAAACTCTACGTCAATTATTACAAAATGGTATCGGAAAATCAGAATCCATTTTTCCAATCAGTAAAAGATTAAAAGAACCTTTGAGAAAGTCATTTAATGAAAGTATTTTTCACGATGGAAAAGTGGTCTTGGACGAACGAACGGGACAGAAAAAATTACGTATGGAAATAGAAGGCATGAGTGTCCCTTTCTCGACTTGGAGTGCCGGCCAAAAGGAATTTATGCCGTTGCTACTTGCATTTTATTGGTTGTGCCCTCCGACAAAGATAGGTCTAAAAAACGATTACAAATATGTTGTCATAGAAGAGCCCGAAATGGGTTTGCATCCAGAAGCAATAAAATCTGTAATCCTTCAGATTATCGATTTGCTTTCAAGAAATTATAAAGTAATTGTTTCCACCCATTCACCTGTCTTTTTGGAATTTGCATGGGCATTTAATTTTTTAAAAAAATCCAATACATCTGAAGGTACTTTATTTGAGTTATTTGATATTTCTAAAACCGCTGATACAAAAAAGATGTTTGAAGGTATCTTTTCAAAAAAACAAATCAAAACATTTTACTTTGCAAGAGCGAGTCATGGAGTAATGACAAAGGACATTTCCACACTTGACGCCGGAAGCGGTGATAATGCAATTTCCAATTGGGGTGGTATTTCCTCATTTGCAGGGAAGGCAGCAGATATTGTATCAGAATATTTTAATGATGAAAATTAATCGCACGAAATCTTTAATGACATTTAGAGAGGCTGTTGAAGCAACACCTGATATTAAAACTTGTTTTCAAAACGGTCTAACTGCGTTGGGTAATCATAGCCGCAGGGTTATGGTTGCCGACAGTTCAATGCTGCAAGGGAGTGTTGATATCGATTCCTGTACTAAAAAAAAATACCCTAATTCTAATCGATGGGATTATGTCTTCGCATACAAAAACGAGGTTTTTTTTGTAGAAATTCATTCTGCTCATACGACAAAAGTAAGTACAGTTTTGAAAAAACTTAAATGGTTGAAAGAGTGGCTAAACAGTCAGGCACCAGAGCTAAATAAAATTAGGCTACTGGGTAGAAAACGAGAACAATTTGTATGGATCCAATCTAAGAACTTTCAAATCCCACCAGGTACACCGCAATATAGAGCGGCAATAAATGCGGGTCTGCTTCCAAAAAATAAATTCATATTAGATTGATCCTTTTTCCTATAAAGGGCTACCCCAATTACCTTTCACTATCACTTTTATTTAACAAATCGGCAATTGCGTTATCCGGATTATTCGTGATTAACATATTATATATCGGGATTGCCTCATGATATCTTCCAGTCATAATTAAATTTTTGGCTATTGCCATTTCGTTTTCTTCCATGTTATTTAGAATGAAGCCCTCAAAAATAATTCTTTGTTGACAATCTTCCAAACTACCCTTAAGACCCACCCCTGCCCCTCCAAGGAGGGGAATAACCGTCCGGTTCAACCCATCAACCTATCAACCCATCAACCCATCAACCCATCAACCCCTAACACCTGCAAAGACGTTGCATGCAACGTCTCTACAAAATTCGTATCTTTGCAAGTCTAACAAAAACGCATGTCAAATTTTCTAACTAAAACAATTTCAGGACTTTTTGGTGGCAGTAAATCCGAGAAAGATGTGAAGGAACTTACTCCGTATGTGGAGAAGACTCTAGCTGCGGGGAAAACCATCGAAACCCTTAGTAACAACGAGCTTCGCGCTAAAACGGGTGAGTTCAAAAGTCGTATTCAGGTGTATCTTGAAGACACTGAAACTGAAATCGTAACCATCAATCAACAGATTGAGGAGAATCCGGAAATGGATCTCACCGAAAAAGAAGCACTTTACACCCGAATCGATAAGCTGAAGAAAGATCTCAACATAAAAATCGAAGAGGTTCTTAAAGAGATTCTGCCCGAAGCTTTTGCTGTCGTGAAAGAAACCGCGAAACGATTCAAAGAAAATGAATTTATTGAAGTAACCGCTACACAACTTGATCGCGACCTCGCTTCGGTGAAAAACAGCATCGTTATTGAAGGTGATACTGCGATATATGCAAACACCTGGCTTGCTGCAGGTACACCGATTACATGGGATATGGTGCATTATGACGTGCAGCTTATGGGTGGCGCCGTTCTGCATCAAGGCAAGATTGCGGAGATGGCTACCGGGGAAGGAAAAACGCTCGTTGCGACTTTGCCAATTTACCTCAATGCCTTGGCTGGCAAGGGAGTTCACATCGTTACGGTGAATGATTATCTTGCAAAACGTGATGCTGAGTGGAACGGAACCTTGTTCGAATTTCTTGGTCTCACGGTCGATTGTATCGATAAACACGAGCCACATTCCGACGCTCGTAAAAAAGCATATTTATCAGATATTACCTACGGCACCAACAACGAATTCGGTTTCGATTATTTGCGCGATAATATGGGTCGTAATCCTGAAGATTTAGTACAGCGTGGACATCATTTCGCCATTGTCGATGAGGTCGATAGTGTATTGATTGATGATGCACGAACGCCATTAATTATTTCGGGTCCGACGCCAAAAGGTGAAAGCCACGAATTTTTTGCACTGAAACCAAAAGTGGAACAACTGATGAATGCACAGCGGAGTTTTATCAATACCGCGCTGGTTGATGCGAGAAAAAGTCTGGAAGCAAAAGACGAAGTTGCGGCAGGACTCGCGTTGTTGCGCGCACATCGCGGACTTCCAAAAAATAAAGCATTAATTAAAATATTGGGAGAACCGGGTGGACGTGCATTACTTCAAAAGACTGAAAATTTCTATATGGCAGATCAGTCGAAGCAAATGCACAAAGTTGATGCGGAATTATTTTTCACCATAGACGAAAAAAATAATTCTGTTGAATTATCTGAAAAAGGAATTGAATTAATTACATCATCATCCGAAGACAGCACATTTTTTATTATGCCTGATGTTGGTTCGCAGATGGCAGACATAGAACGTTCAAACGATTCGCCCGCAGAAAAAATTGAAAAGAAAGAAACACTGTTGCGCGATTTCAGCATTAAATCGGAACGTATTCACACGGTCACACAATTATTAAAAGCATATACACTTTTCGATCGCGATACAGAATATATTATTGCAGATGGGAAAATAAAAATTGTAGATGAACAGACCGGTCGTGTGCTCGATGGAAGAAGATATTCGGATGGATTGCATCAGGCGATTGAAGCAAAAGAAAATGTGAAGATTGAAGCAATCACGCAAACATACGCGACGATCACTTTACAGAATTATTTCCGGATGTACCATAAACTCGCCGGTATGACAGGTACTGCAGAAACTGAAGCGGGTGAATTTTGGAAAATATATGAATTAGATGTAGTTGTTATTCCGACAAACCGGAAAATGGTCAGAAAAGACGGTGAAGATTTCGTATATAAAACAAAACGTGAAAAATATAATGCCGTCATTGAGGAAATAAATAATTTGGTGACGAAAGGAAGACCTGTTCTTGTCGGAACAACTTCCGTAGAAATTTCTGAATTATTATCCCGGATGTTAAAATTGCGTGGCATAAAACATAATGTCCTGAATGCAAAACTTCACAAAAAAGAAGCGGATATTGTTGTTGAAGCGGGACAAGCAGGAACTGTTACCATTGCTACAAATATGGCTGGTCGGGGAACGGATATCAAACTCGGACCAGGAGTGAAAGATGCAGGTGGATTAGCAATTATCGGTACTGAGAGACATGAGTCAAGACGTGTGGACAGACAGTTGCGAGGTCGTGCGGGACGGCAGGGAGATCCGGGTTCATCTGAATTTTATGTGTCGCTCGAAGATGATCTGATGCGAATGTTCGGCTCCGAGAGAATCGCGAGTTTAATGGATCGTTTGGGAATTAAAGAGGGTGAAGTAATTCAGCATTCAATGATTACTAAATCAATTGAGCGTGCGCAAAGAAAAGTTGAAGAAAATAACTTCGGAATAAGAAAGCGTCTTCTCGAATATGACGACGTAATGAATTCGCAGCGTGAAGTTATATATACAAAAAGAAAACACGCACTTTTTGGTGAAAGACTTTCGCTCGATATTTCTTATATGTTGAATGATGTTTGCGAAAGTATTGTTGCGGATGCAGTTGAACGTCGCGAATATGAGTATTTTAATCTTGAAATCATTCGTGTTTTCGCAATGGAAAATCCGGTATCGGAAAAAGAATTTTACAGTGCCGATGTTTCCACTCTCACTTCAAAATTAAATGAAGCCTGCGTTCAACACTATTCAGATAAATGTAATAATCTCAGAGAAAGATCACTCCCTTTTATTACGGATGTATATACAAATAACGGAGGAACAATTACGAATGTAGTATTCCCTATTACCGATGGACTTCACACGATACAGGTAATTGCGAATTTAGAAAAATCATATACATCAAAAGGAAAAGAATTAATTCAGGCATTTGAAAAAAATGTGACACTTGGAATAATTGACGATTCGTGGAAAGAACATTTACGCGAAATGGATGATTTAAAACAATCGGTTCAGAATGCTGTTTATGAACAAAAAGATCCATTATTAATATATAAATTCGAGTCGTTCGAATTGTTTAAAGTCATGATGGATAAAGTAAACCGAAGCATCATTGCTTTTCTTTTCAAAGGCAATTTACCTATCTCCGACCCGAACGAAGTAAAAGAGGCGAAAATAAGTAGAACCGATTTGAGCAAGGTGCGTACAAGCAGGTCAGAAACGTCTTCAACCTCGTCTTCGAATGCCGAACCCGGACCACCCGCTCAACCCCGGATTCAACCCGTCAGAGCTGAACCCAAAATAGGTCGAAATGATCCTTGCCCTTGCGGCAGCGGGAAAAAGTACAAGAATTGCCACGGCGTCGAAGCCAGAGTTTGATCGAGTTTAGACCCTCTTTTCAAAACCTATTGCGTGGATAAAATATTTAAACATACCGGTCTTCGCTTCACCCTCATCAGTCTCTATGTTTTTGGCTTGAACGGTCTTTTCGCACAGCCTTGTCCTCCTGCGCAGCCCACAAGCAATGCTCCGGTGTGTCAGGGCACACCCCTAACGTTGTTCTGCAACGCTTATGCAGGTGCGTCATACTTCTGGAACGGTCCGAATGGGTTTGTTTCAGTGCTCAACAACCCGATTATTCCCGGTTCAACCAGTTCAAATACAGGCTGGTATTACGTGTATTATGT
>JAHEYM010000427.1 GCA_023251595.1 Bacteroidota bacterium | reverse complement strand
TCACCTCATAACTCATAACTCATAACTCATAACTAAAATTAAATTCCCCAAGCTTCCGGATTTTCTCTCCAGCTTTTCAGCGTTTTCAGATCTTTCTCAGTAACGTAATTTGTTTCAATCGCTTTACTGATCAGTACGTCATAATTACACAGTGAGGCAACCGGACATTTAGCTTTTTTAAAACTTTCCTGAGCTAACTTAAAATCGTAGGTAAAAATTGCTGCGAGACCTTTAACATCACAACCTGCATTTCTGAGAACTTCGACTGCTTTCAAACTCGATGAACCGGTCGAAATGAGGTCTTCTATCACGACGACTGATTGTCCGTCTTTGATCTCTCCTTCAATTTGATTCCCTACACCATGATCTTTCGGCATGGGTCTGACATATACGAATGGCAACCCCAATGCCTCCGCAACAAGAACACCGTGAGCGATGGCGGCAGTTGCGACGCCGGCGATGACCTCGGGTTTCCCGAATTTCTCTTCTATGATCGAAGCTAACTGTTGTCGGATAAAAGTCCGTATCTTCGGGTGTGCTAAAGTCTTCCGGTTATCGCAGTAAATAGGTGACTTCCAGCCCGATGCCCATGTAAACGGGTCGCCGGGTTGAAGTTTGATTGCTTTGATCTGCAAAAGAAATTCGGCAATTTTAAGTGCCCTGTCGTCTCGTACCATAATTGCGCAAATGTATAAAGTTTTTGTCAACGATAAGCCTATAAGTTTCGAAACCTTCGGGGAATTCAAGGAATTTTGTCAACAATACAAATCCATCGACGCAGCCGGAGGAATTGTTTTCAACAAAAAGAAGGAAATCTTATGTATCCTTAGGCTGGGTAAATGGGATCTGCCTAAGGGAAAGATGGAAAAGGGGGAAGATGCCCCAACTACCGCCATTCGTGAAGTTGAAGAAGAGTGTTGTATCACCGGACTAAAAATTTTAAAACCGGCTATCACAACATATCATACCTATTCACTTCATCAGAAGAAGATTTTGAAGACGACTTTTTGGTTTGTGATGAAATATAATGGTGATGAAATTCCCAAACCTCAGACAGAAGAAAATATTACAGAGACGAGGTGGTTTAGTCAGGGTGAAGTTCGGTCGGTCGTTCTTAACAACACTTTTGCTTCAATCAAAGAGGTACTGGGAAATGTAATTAATCCTCCCACTACCCCCTCTAGCGGGGGATAATTAATCCCTTTGGTAAAAATAATGTTGCGTCACCTCCGCTCCTGATGATTTCCCGAACGACAGTACTCGCAATATGCGAATGTTCGGGCGCTGAAGTAAGAAAAACAGTTTCGATTCCCGCAGTCATCGTACGGTTCATTTGACCGATGATTCGTTCATATTCAAAATCGAGAGATGAGCGAAGTCCGCGCAGAATAAATCGGGCACTTTCCTTCTTGCAGAAATCGATCGTCATTCCGGAGTACACCTTGCATTTAACCTGGGGCTGTTTTTTAAATATTTTTTGAATCCAGTCAAGACGTTGTTGTTGGGTGAACATTGTCTTCTTCTCGGTATTAATACCAATTGCAATAATTATTTCGTCGAACAAAAGTAATCCTCTCGAAACAATTTCGACATGTCCAACGGTTATCGGATCGAAAGAACCCGGAAACACCGCAATCTTTTTATTCTTTCCCATCTGCAATTGTTAATTGTTAATTTTTAATCGTTAATTGTTAATTGTTGATTGTTAATTAAGATTTCCGAAAGAAGGAGAATGAAACATTCCCATACTTCCTTTTCTCAAACGCTTTCTCCAACACCGGATCTTTTAGCTTCGTTGCGTGTTCAAATATAAATATTCCATTTTCAGAAAGCAATTCGGAATTGAGAATTAAATCAGGCAGTGTCACGGAGTTCAGCATCTCGAATGGCGGATCGGCAAAAATGATATCGTACTTAGCTGCACTCTTTTTCACAAAACGAAAAGCATCGGCTGAGATCACCTGTGCATTTTCTATCCCGAACAATTTAAACTGACTTTTTATATATTGACAACATTTGCCATTCAACTCTACCGCGGTGAGATATTTCACTCCTCTCGAAATAAATTCAAAAGAAATATTTCCGGTTCCCGCGAATAAATCAAGGACGTGCAGACCGGAAAAATCATAACGTGTTTCGAGAATATTGAAAAGTCCCTCTTTGGCAAAATCCGTTGTGGGTCTCACAGGCAGTGTTGCAGGGGGGTGAAGTGTCCGTCCCCTGAGAGTACCGCTTATGATCCGCACAGTTTAAGGTTAAACAGGTTATGATAATAATGAGAAGGAATTTCATCCAACTTATAACTGTATTTGAAAATCGCAGGACGTTTACAGAATTTTATATTCCGTATATATTTATATAATATTTCATAAATGCCCGACGATTTCTCAATTTCTCCTGCTACATTCAGACTCAATGTTTCGGGATTTAAACCCAGTTGTTCACAAGTATATAGAAGGAAATATGCAAGATCTGCCGGACTGAAATAAGAATACGGGTTATATAAAATTATTTTTTTTGATTTAATCACCACGATATCGAGACCGGAGCCACGTATGTTAATAAAGACTTCCGGAACATCCAGAGAAAGGTTTTCATGCATCAATCCTTCAAGCAGCGCAGAGGCATGATGATGAATCGACACATCAGGCAATTTAGATGTAAGCATATCCACGATATTCCGTGGTAACGAAAAAACATGAAATGCCCCGCTTTGTTTCAGATGATCCGTACCTACCCACTCATCCTCCGAACGTGTCACATTGAATCCGAGAATGGTGTTTCTTTTGTCGGCACTGTAAACGGCTTCTGGAACCAAAGTCGAAGAGGAGGTGACAAATCCGAAATTTATTTTATTAAAGAATGAAAAACGAATCAAATCATCCTGCATCACATCTTCCAGCATGGTTTTCAAAGATTCAGTGCCGGTAGGTGATTGAGAAATATATTCTTTAATCGCGACGAAACAGTTTTTCGAAGTATTCAGAATGGCAAATACCACTTTATCATTTCCCGCAACGGCGTATAACTCCTGTGTTCTTCCTTCGGGAGAAAGAAGCTCGGTATCAACAACACTAATTCCCGGTTTTGATGATACAGTTCGGATCAAAATCTAAATGATAGTTTATTTACCTGGCAACTATCATACGACCAACTTTTTGGCTGCCTGCTGAAGTTACACGCACCAGGTAAATTCCGTTCGATAAAGTTTCAGAATTCAGTTGTATCGTATTAACGCCTCTTGCTTTTTCTCCGGCAGAAATACTCATCATTTCTTTTCCGCTGATATCAAAAATATCAACCGTTACTGCACTGCTTTTATCGAGTGTGAAACGAATGCTCGCATCTG
>JAHEYM010000426.1 GCA_023251595.1 Bacteroidota bacterium | reverse complement strand
GCATGTACACGTGCGTGGGGAATTTCAGATCACGATCCCCGAATTAATCCAAATGGTGGTGCAATTGCTTTAGGTCATCCGCTTGGAATGAGTGGTACAAGAATTCTACATACCGCCGCAATCGAACTTCAACAGAAACAAAAAAGATATGCGCTTATAACAATGAGCATTGGCGTGGGACAAGGGTTTGCGGTCGTGATCGAAAGAGCGTAATTAATTAACAATGTACAATTAACAATGAACAATTTTTTTGTTCTTCCTGATAATACAAAAATCTTTAATTTACCATAATTGTTAATTGTTAATTATGATATTCGAATTCAGAGGGAAAACTCCCGTCATTGATTCTTCTTCATTTATTCATCCTCAGGCAACGGTAACCGGAAATGTTGTTATCGGACGAAATGTATATATAGCTCCGGGAGCCGCAATACGTGGTGACTGGGGAAAAATAATTATTGAAGACGGTTGTAATGTACAGGAGAATTGTACGATCCACATGTTTCCGGGAATCACGGTGATATTAAAAGAAGGGGCACATATCGGTCACGGAGCTATTATTCATGGTGCAACGATTGGCAGAAATTCTTTGGTCGGAATGAATTCCGTAATTATGGATGACGTGGTAGTGGGTGAAGGATGTATCATCGGGGCACTTTGTTTTGTTCCCGAAGGCATGATTATTCCCGAAAGAAAAGTGGTTGTTGGAAATCCCGCTAAAATCATCAAGGATGTAACCGACGAAATGCTGGAGTGGAAAACCATGGGAACGAAGCTGTATCAGGAACTACCCTCGTTGCTGCATTCTACCCTTAAAGAGTGCAAACCACTAAGGAAAGTGCCACCTGAAGACCCGGGAGAAGAAAGTTTCTATTCGAGTTGGAAGCGTAAGAAGTAGGGATGAGGGATGAGGGGTTAGGTGTTAGTGAAAAGTTAGTGAAAGAGTGAAGGAATGAAAGAATGAAGGAATGAAAAAATGAATCAAAAAAATCCTCCTTTTTGGAGAAAGTTTATGTGAGTGAGCACGTAAGATCTTCGCAATTAACTATTTTCGAAAGCGGTTAATTTTATCGACCTTTGATCTCATTATCAGGAACTTAAAACAAATTCAAATGAAAAACAGAATTACTACGAAATCATTTACGGGATTAGCATTTGCTTTATTCCTCATGCTCAGCGCTACAACCACGAAGGTCTCCGCCGTTTGCCAGGCTGCATTTACCTGGTCTCAAACTACAAACAATGTCATCACTTTCACCGATGCCTCAACAGGTATCAGTGCCGGGGCGTTTTACAGTTGGGATATGGGGGATGGAAACAATGACTGGAATCAAAATCCTGTTCATACATACAGCATTCCCGGTATGTATCGTGTCTGCATGACCGTTTCGGATTCCATGAATGGTTGTACCAGCACCTTCTGCGACTCAATAACGGTTACCGGAACGATAATTTGCAATATTTCACTCAGTATGACTTACACGATGCCGAGCTGTCCAGCTTGTACCGACGGAGCAGCATATTGTTCAGTTTATAATGCTGTTGGAACGGTCACATATCTCTGGAACAATGGGCAAACCACCAATCCTGCTACAGGACTGGGTGCAGGTACATACTCATGTTGCGTTGCGGATTCGGCTGGATGCACCGCTTGCGATACGGTTGTTGTTACCGCTTCCACTTGCGGGGCCGGGTTCACCTGGGCTCAGACCGCAAATAATACAATCGCATTTACTGATGCGTCTACCGGAACAACACCTTCCACTTCATATTACTGGAATTTTGGTGACGGTAATAACTCGTACATGACCAATCCAACAAATTTCTACTCAAATCCGGGAACCTACTCGGTTTGCTTGTCTCTCTCAGATTCGAATATGTTGGGAACATGTAACAGTTCAATCTGTCAAACCATTACAGTTACCGGCGTAAATTGCTTCACCGCATCAGGTGTGACATTAAATGATGCAACCTGTATGAGTTGCAGTGACGGAGTCGCCGCAATAGTAGTAACTTCAGGCACCCCTGCTCCACCATTTACTTATGCATGGACACCCGCGGTCGGAACTTCCGCAACGGTTTCGGGACTTGCCCCCGGATACTACAATGTTTGTATGACCGATGCGAATGGTTGTGTAATATGCAGTTCAGTCTATGTTGGATCGACATTAAATTGTTCAGCATATTTCTCTTTGGTCGCGGATTCTTCTCAGCAACATACTTATTGGGCAGTTTGCAATCCGATGTTGAATTCTATCGGAACTTATTATTGGAGTTGGGGTGATGGATTTTATAGTACCACACAATATCCTTCTCACACATACTCAGCTCCAGGTTTCTATACCATCTGTTTAACTGTTACTGACAGTTCAGGATGTACCGCAACATATTGCGACAGCATGTATCTTGCACGTATGAGTTCGATCGTTCAAATAGATGTTGTTCCTTCAGTACCACAAGGAATCAGTTCAATTGTTGAACCCCGTTCTTTGAATTTATTCCCGAATCCTGTAAATGGTAAAATGTCTATTTCCTATACACTTCCTGCTTCATCATATATACATATAGATTTATTCGATATGGTTGGAAATAAAATAGTAACCATTACGGATGAGATGAAACAATCGGGTGAACAGAAAACGGAATTGGATGCGGCAAAACTTCCGGCAGGAATATATTTCCTTCGGGTGAAAACGAATGGAAATGTGATTACACGAAAAGTGTCGGTCCTCCACTAAACCCTCATCCCCGACACACCCCTTTATCCCCTCTCGAGAGGGGAATTCCGAGCGCATAGATTTGTCTAAAAACATTTAAACTTTAGAAAAATACGCTAAAATTAAAATAACCCCACAACTCCATTCCCCTCTCAAGAGGGGTTAGGGGTGTGTAGCGGTGATATGTTAACGAATAAAAATTATTTCAAATGAAACACAGAAATTTTACCACCACCTTTCAAACACTCTCGTTTACATTATTCCTGATGTTCGCATTGAGCAGTGCAAAAGTATCGGCACAATGTCAGGCTTCATTCACTTGGGTGCAAACATCGAACAATGTGATTGCATTTACGGATGCTTCGACAGGAATAAGTCCCGGTACTTTTTACACCTGGAATTTTGGAGATGGGGGATATAGCTATGCTGCAAGTCCTGTATATACATATATCAATCCGGGAACTTACAATGTCTGTCTCGCGATATCTGATTCGAACGGAAATTGCACGAGCAGTTTCTGCGATTCGGTTACAGTGACCGGAACAATTAATTGTAATTTGTTTGTGAATCAAACTCTTCAAAATCCTAGTTGTCCTAGTTGCACGGATGGTGCCGCTGCACTTCAGGTGACCGGAGGAAATGGTGTA
>JAHEYM010000425.1 GCA_023251595.1 Bacteroidota bacterium | reverse complement strand
CATACATCAACCGTCAGAGAGCGAGGTTGCGCACTTCGGACTCATGATAAACGCGGGTTCCCGCGACGAAACATCTGAACAGATGGGAGTGGCACATTTCATCGAACATACCTTGTTCAAAGGAACCCGAAAGCGGAAAGCGCATCACATTCTCACCCGTCTCGAGCATGTTGGAGGAGAACTAAATGCCTACACTTCAAAAGAAGAAACCTGTCTTCATGCTTCTTTTCTGAAAGAACATGCCGAAAGGGCGTTCGAGTTAATCACGGATGTTGCCTTCAACGCAATTTTTCCAAAAGAAGAAATTGCTAAAGAACGAACTGTTATTATCGATGAAATTAACAGTTACAAGGAAAATCCATCTGAACTTATTTTTGATGAGTTTGAAGAATTACTTTTTCGAAATCATTCGATGGGTTGGCCCATTTCAGGTACCGTTGAATCGGTAAGTAAACTCAATCAGAAAGATATATTTAATTATATAAAATCACATTATCATCCCGAAAATATTGTCTTTTCTTCTGCCGGAAATCTGACGATTGAAGAGATTCATTTTCTCGCCGAAAAATATTTGAATCAGAGAAAATCAGTTAATAAATCAATGACAAGAACCCGATTTAAAAATTATAAACCATTTCAAAAAACAGTCACCAAACATATTCATCAATCGCATTGCATTATCGGAAATATCGGATACGATGTGAATCACAAAAATCGTGTTGCAATGGCATTGCTCAATAATATTCTCGGCGGACCCGGTATGAACTCACGTCTCAACATGGGTATTCGCGAGAAGTATGGGTTTGCTTACCATCTGGAATCAAATTATCATGCTTTTAGCGACACCGGTTTATTCTATATATATGCAGGAACAGAAAAAAACAAAATGGAAAAAGCGATGGAACTTATTCATCGCGAATTGAAAAAGTTTCGTGATGAAAAACTTTCAAACTTATCATTAAAACAGGCAAAACTACAGCTCTGCGGCCAAATTGCGATCTCATACGAAAATAAAATAAATCTGATGCTATCTGCGGCAAAAAATATTCTGACTTATAATCGAAACGAAACCTTCGAACAAATAAGTAAAAAGATTAATGCAATCGAAGCATCACAAATTCAGGAAGTAGCGAATGAAATATTAAATCCCGCAAAATTAAGCACACTGATTTATCTATCCTCTTGACTTAATCTCAACTCTCAACATTTTCACCCCACCCCTGCCCCTCCCAGCCCCCTGCCCCCAAAAGGGGGTGTAAGAGTGAGAAGGGAAAAACCCTTCAACTTATCAACCCTTCAACCCATCAACCCATCAACCCATCAACTTATCAACTTATCAACTTATCAACTAAAAAATGGACTTCCTTCCCACTCCCCTCGCCGACTACGTCGAACTTTACACCCAAGCTGAAGACGATGTATTGAAGAAATTAAATCGCGAAACAAATGCGAATATTCAGTACCCGAGAATGCTTTCAGGGCATTTGCAGGGACAGATTCTGAAAATGTTTTCGAAGATGATTCGTCCTTCGAATATTCTCGAAATCGGCACCTATACAGGTTATTCAGCAATATGTCTTTCTGCGGGATTACGAAATAACGGAAAACTTCATAGCATTGAGATTAATCCGGAGCTAGAAGAAATGATTCAGAAATATATAAATCTCGCCGGACTAAAAGAAAAAGTCGAACTTCATTTTGGAAATGCGCTTGAAATAATTCCGACGCTGAAACCGATTTTCGATCTTGTTTTCATCGACGCTGATAAAATTAATTACAGTAATTATTTCGACCTTGTAATTGAGAAACTTCCGCATGGCGCGTATATTATTGCCGACAATATGTTATGGAGCGGAAAGGTGATTGATCCTACCGAAAAACAAGATGCAGATACCGCTGCCCTTGTTGCTTTCGCAAAAAAAGTGCAAGCCGATCCGCGCGTCGAAAACGTCCTTTTCCCGGTTCGCGATGGCTTGATGGTAATGCGTAAAATTTGATCTGTGTTGATCAGTGCGATCTGTGCGAAAACTTTTGAAAACATCGCCCTGCCAATTGGAATTGTCAATCGAAAAGCCTTAGTTTTGCAAACTCATTTCTGAGGCTTGAAGGATTTACAAAAATATCTTTATTACTTCAAAAAATTAAAGCGTGGCAGTACCAAATATGGTCCAGCTCCACACAAGGCTATTCTCCTCCTAAGTGTACTACAAAGATTTCAGTTAAAAAAAATAAATTCCAATCAAATATTCATTACTCCGGAACTGGTGATGTTATTTAAAACAAACTGGTCTAATCTTGTGCGTACTGGTCATGTTTGTAATTTTTCTTTACCGTTTTTTCATTTGAGAGGGGAAAAATTTTGGCACTTGGTTCCGAAATCAGGATTTGAGGGATTTTTATTAAACAGAGAATCTATTTCAAGTTTGTCCGAATTAAATGGGTCGGTGCAGTATGCGTTTTTGGATGATAATTTGTTTGAATTAATGTGTGATCCAAAAACCAACAAATTTCTTCATCAATTGATTCTAGACGAATATTTTCCTTCTGCAAAAAAAAATTATAGTTACTCTTCTTCTCTACAACAAAAATTATTCGAAGAAATTGAGGCGAAAATTCTAAACGAAGATGCCTCGGAATACAGAGCGGAAATTATTAAATTATTGGAACAGAAAAATGAGGAGGAAATATTTCTAAGAGGAAGTTTATTCAAAAGAGAAATTCCAAAAATTTATAATTATACATGTTGCATCTCCGGGATGAGAATAACATCCTCAGCTTCTGTTTCGATGATTGATGCTTGTCATATAGTTCCATTCAGTCAAAGTTATAACGATACCGTTTCAAATGGAATTGCATTATGTCCCAATCTTCATCGGGCTTTCGACCGTGGATTGATCGGGATTGACGATGACTATAAGGTTATTGTCAATTCAAATTGGAATGAAGAACAATCTTCCTATTTGATAAAACATTTCGAGAATAAGAAAATTCTATTGCCTTCAGATAAAACATGCTACCCGAATTTAGAAAACTTTTCTTCTCACAGAAAGAAGTTTGATTTTTAAAAATTTTGATACATATATACCCTAACTTTTATCCCCGCCCCTCTTCAAGAATATAAATGCTTTTAACCATTAATCAAAATCCTTGAACCAAAACTAACTTTCATTGAACGAGAATCGAAAATTCATAAACGAGTTGCAAATAGTATTAAAATTGAATACTCGTTCACTAATTGTGCACACTCCCTTAAGGGCAATGTCATTAAGTTAAGCATCTAATAAGCTGGTTTAAAGTTAGTAAAGGTTCGAAATTTACTCTTCGTCTGTGGATTTTTTCTAACTCTTTTGAATTTCCGATTTTTCCTTACT
>JAHEYM010000424.1 GCA_023251595.1 Bacteroidota bacterium | reverse complement strand
TCCGATATATAAAAACCAACTGTATCGATCCCATGAATAATAGTCATATTCTCTCGCCTCTTTATTAAATAATTCGTTTAAATGTTAAAAATAATAAATTTTGTAAGATTGCGTAAATGATAACCCCAGAAAGAAAATAGAATAGACCAGAAGTAGTATTTGCGGGGTATGAATTTTTGTCTTCTTTAAAAAGAAAACAACGAATGTTGTTATTGTTACCATCAGGGTCAACAAAAAAACGGTTTGTGCGTTTGCCCAAAACTGAAGTCTGAAAAGTAGGTAAACTGTAACCAGTGAAATTGATAAATAGAGAAAACAATTGGCAACATTTGTTTTTGAATTTTTAATAAAATAAATAACGGAGTGTATGGAAAGAACTAAACATCCAAGTGACATGAAGGTCGCGCCACCGACAACATTTAAGAACTTTAAAGTTAAACCTACTAAAAAGATTGCCCAGATAGAGATGTATATTATTTTCATTTGATCAATTCTTTATATTGATTAATTTATTTAATAGACACTTCACCGGACAGAAATTGATTGCTGTTTCATGTCATTAGTTTATGTTTTACTTCTTTTTGTAAAGAGATTCGCTCCCTCCAGAATTTTGTCATTTCCGGTTATGAACATTTCGATAGCTCGTTTTTCCACCCTGGTCCGATTATATTAATCAGAAATATTAGTTAATCATGCAATGTTGGATAAACACCATAATAAGATTAAGTATCAATTTTGCCGTTTTTTCATTCGCATATTCTTTTTTTGGATGCGGATCTCCCGTTTTTTGCCTTTCTTCCATTAATATAGATTCAATATCCTTAAATATTTTGGAAGTGAATGAATCGTTTGGGATAAGACCTGCTTTCTGAGCCTCTGCAATTAAATTTCCTAACTCCCCTTTACCAACTTTTTTATAAACTATAATTTGCAAAAATGCTTGGAGAGCCGAGATGGAGTGAGTGACGCAACTACTATAGCCCTGTGGTGTTTTCAGTTGAAATTTACTGAATGCATCATTCAGATCTCTGTTAACTCCCTTCCAGCCAGTCCCGGAAAGGAACGAAATCACGGGAATATAGACATCATCAATTATTTTTTTCTCTTGCCGAAATAGAATGCCCCTCCTGGTGAGAACTACATTCAAGCTGAATTGTTCAAAAATGTCATTAAAATCTGCAGCGAATTTATCCAGATCTTCGTATGCACTTTCAATATATTCCTTTTTAGTAGCAATATCCGTGTAATGTTCAGAATTCTGCATATCAATCTGATTAATATTAACATATGCGTAGATAGAAAGTAATTCATAAACAACATTTTCAACATTATTATGAAATATACTGACAAAATCTTGGTATGCATTAGCCAAACAGCAACTTCTTAAATATCCACTCTCGATGTGTGGTCCACTATGATTTAAGGTGAGTTCGCCAAAACTTGCTTTTTTATACTTTTCATTCAAATGTGAAACAGAATGAAATAATAATTGCGATTCTTTAAACCATTTTTTATTTATAAAATGTCTCCAAATCTTATCTTTTTCAAACTCATTTAAATCATCCCAACCTCTCATTCCCAGATCAGGTTTGAGGCTGAGTCTTGCAGCCGGATTTGTTTCACTCCAAAGTTTGAAAGTTGGTTCCATCATAATAATTTTTATCATTTCTCAGATCGTAAAAATAAGAATTTAGGACGTACCTAACAATTTCCTAAAAACCATTAAACTCTGCCGGCCGATATATGAAGGGATCCTCTCAAACGCATTTACATTATTCTAACTCAAAAAATTCTTCAACGCATTTGATAGGATGACAACTCCCGCCCGCCGTAGGTTTGGAGGTGGTATGGAGGGGGACGCGCGCTTGCATTTTCAGTCGAAAACAAATACTGCTTAGCGCGCGCGTCCCCCTCCATACCCTGATGATAATGTGCGATGTCATCCTGAAAATCGCGTTGTAAAATTCTGATACTTGAATAATTTTAATGCGATTTGAGGGATCTGTACTGATTTCCGGACGGTAAACCATTGAGTATATCCTCAATTCTTAATAAATCTGCCGGTCGTACTCCCCTTGTCTTTCATAACCTGTATAAATAAACTTTGGGAGATAATTTTCTTACGTTCAAAACGCTTCTTTGATTATTATCAGTAATCACAGATTGATCTATATTTTTCTCCCCCAATAAATTTAATATATTCACTTCTTTTGTTTTTTCACCCTGATCAGAAATATTAATTAGTGTCTGAAACAGTGTCCTCAGTGTTCCATTTTTTATTCACCCGCAAAGCCGCAAAGCCGCGAAGAGAACCTGCTCACTCCTCAACCCTTCAACTTATCAACTTATCAACTACCTAAGTAGTGTCACGGTCCCCGTCATATACAGTCTGCCATTCGACATCCTGCCATGCCATTCGGTGCCGTCTTTAAATCGGGCGGAAGCTTTCCAGACATATACATCCTGCTTGCAGGGAACTCCGAGATATGTTCCATCCCAGCCTTCCAACGGAGAACCATTCGAATCTAAAAGAGTGGATTCCCACAATATTGTTCCCCAATTATTATATACCTTGACATCGTATTCAATTATATTCTTTCCTTTCGGTAAAAATAAATTTGTTTCACCCGTTCCACTACCCGGTGTAAATGCATTTGGCAAATATAATGCGTGGAAAATAATGACAGTAATTTCTTTTGTCAATGTATCTGAACAACCACTCGAAGAAAATGCAATTAATGTAACTGTATATTTACCTGGTTCAGCATATTGATGTCCCGGACTTGAAACACTACTGCCCGACCCGTCACCAAAATTCCATTGAAAACTCGAAGCATTTTGTGATGAGTTGGTGAAACTAACTATATCCGTAGGTTCCGGATTCATTATCTGAACCCAGTCCCACGCCGCCACAGGTGCAGGTAAAACCTGAATCGCAGCGAGAACAACAATCGTATCAGAACAATTTCCATTGCTTACGATTAAGGTCACATCGTACGATCCGGTAGCTATATATGTATGTGTGGGATTAATTAACGAAGATGTATCACCATCACCAAAAAACCATCTGTAATTTGTTGCGCCGGTTGTAAGGTTGGTAAAACTCGCATTAAAAGGTACACAACCTGAATCCGGTACCGACACGAAAGCCGCTACAGGTGGTATCCCTACCGTATATGACAATTGGAAAGTATCTGCACAACCAAATGCATTTGATGCAATTAAAACAATATTATATGTGCCGGGAGTTGTGTAAGTAATCGCAGGACTGTTCAGTGCCGATGTCTGTAAATTCCCGAAATCCCAGGCATAAGTCGTCGCGCCTGTCGATGTATTTACAGGATTAATTGTAATCGGAATATTGCAACTCACATTCGATGGAATTGTGAAA
>JAHEYM010000071.1:1718-12363 GCA_023251595.1 Bacteroidota bacterium | reverse complement strand
CATGCACGCATATCGTTCACGTAGTTTCTGTCCTGTGAAATTTCGTCGAATGCTTCGATTAATAATGATTGTGACTCGATGGGTGAATCATACCACCACCACGAATTTTCATTGAATTTCCAATAATTCCCCATCTCATCAGAATGAATTGCATTTTCTTTAAGCGATTTAATAATATCATTCGCCGTCTTTATATCTGCATACCGGAACATGGCAAGCGAAATCATTCCCTGCATATAATAATTGCTTTCATTCCAGAATTGCTGAGCTTGTCCTTTATAATATTCGAATGCTTTTTGACAACCATTTCTGATCGGAATATCTTTGAAATAACTTCTCGCGTATAAATATTGAATTTGAATATCGCCTAAATTATTTTTTGTTAAATCAACTTTATATTTAATGAGATCATCATAATCTTCTTTAATTCTGTCATCAAGATAACCCACCCCTTTTGTGATCGCATTCCACAATCGATAATCATCGCGAATATTTTTTATTCCAAGATGATCGAGATGCCCCATGCCGGTAATGATGTGTTGTGTGATATAACGATCATCGGGCATGCCCGTCCACCAAGGCCAGCCACCGTTTGAGACTTGCATATTCAAAAGTTTATTTAATGCTGCATTTAATTCGAACGACATTTTGTTCAAATCGAATAACAGTGCGATCCGCTTTTTTCTTTCGGTTTCGTCTTTTGCATTCAGCACCCAGGGTGTTTCTTCGAGCATTAATGATTTTAATTCCTGATTTTTTTCGAGATTAGAAAGTAATGCAGCGGGACTTTGATTTTTCCAACTTTCGAATACTGCTTTTATTTTAGGTGAAGAATTCGCAATATTTGCAGCGATACTATTTGCATAAAAACGGCTGTAGGTTTGCTCGGCACACTCATACGGATATTCCATCAGGTATGGTAATGCCTGAACTGCATACCAAGCGGGATTGGAAGAAAATTCTAATGTCAGTTTGTGATTTCTTAAAGTAGTTGATCCGGTTGATTGCAATAAATTCGTAAAGGAGAATGATTTTACTTCGGTTCCTTTCACCGGTAATGGCATGCTCTCGGTAACCAACATTCTATTTGTTAAAACCGGAAGAGCATTTTCTTCGCCATCTGCCACAGCGCCTGCTTTTGCTACGAATTTATAATCGACTGCTTCAATGCCATCCGGAATTTGCAAATCCCAACTTACAATTGCACTTTGATTTGCTTCTGCTTTGAATTCTTTTATATTTCCATTTAATATCATTTTAGAATCTAAAGAAGTCATCGAAATTGCATCAGCAAGAATTAATTGTGAGTTTCCGGAAATCGGTTTATCAGTTGCGTTCGTAATTTTCGCGGTGACTGTAATTTTATCTCCTTCTCTAAAAAATCTCGGAACATTTGGAACGACCATTAAATCTTTTGAAGTAGTTAATTCCTTTGTCACCATTCCGGTTTTTAAATCTTTTGTAGTTGCCAGCCCCATCACTTTCCAGCGAGTTAATGCTTCGGGAACTGTGAATGCGAGTATGAGAGATCCTGCAGAATCTGTTTGTAACTGAGGATAAAAGAAAGCTGTTTCAGCAAAGTTTTTCCTTGCTTGTATCGGACCTAAATCATGACCATCGGAAATACTGTCCTTATCAGAATCTCCATTTTCGAAATTCCATTTATCTCCTTTTTGTGCCTTTTTATCCGGCAACGATTTTCCGCTTATTTCAGAATCATCCCCGCTTTTTTCTTTTGTTTTACCACCCGAAGGCGAAGCTCCGGTGGCAGCATGTTTCGGAGAATTTGGCATTTCACTGGTAGCGGTTGTAAATACGACAGTCTCATCCGATTTCAATCCAAAATCGCCACGGCCGTCCTCACCACCCAAACCACCTCTGTAATAGTATCTGGATGAACCGTATCTGGAAATATATCCAAAATAATTCAGCATATCATATATTCGGGTTTTGACTAGCGGATAATAGTTCCAATCCCTACTATATATTTCTGAACGTCCGGTGCTGAAACCGGAATAGCTCTGCCAGCGTAGATTCGCGTAATACGATTGATAAATATTCAGATACCAGTTATTTGGTCGAAAGACATCAAGAGAAGCATCATACATGGTTGTCAGCATTTCAGCGGCAACTTTTTCACCCGATTTTCCACGAATTTTTATTTTCCACTGTTCTTTTTCGCCTGGTTGAAGTTTGTTCCTGAACGTTTCAAATGTGATATCCAATTCTTTATTCGTGAAAGGAATTGTTATCGTTTCATCTTCAAATTGATATAATCGACTATTTCTAATTGCGGTCAAATGAAACGAAATATTTCCTCGATCCTCCTCTGTAATTGGAATGCTGATTAATTTTTGTTCTCCCTTCAGATCGATCCACTCTCTTGAAATAATTTCATTCTTCCGCTCTTTCTCGTAATATACCTTCATGGTGTCAGCTGAGCCAATTAAGAATTGAACTGTATCTCCGGGTTCTGCTTTATCCTGAAACAGCACGAACCACTGACGTTCCTGAACAGGAATTTCCTTTTCTGTTTTTGAATAAAGCGTAAAGTATTTTAAAGATTTTACTTCAGTTCCATATATATCTCTGGAAAACATTTCAACCATATATTTTCCCTGCTTCCATAAATTTAAGGGTTGAACCAGTCGGTTTCCCTTCAGTGCTTCAGGTGAAAGCCGCAGCATTGTATCAATTTCCGTGTTGAAAATGGTGGTCATCAAGGTCGATTCTTTTTTCAATTGATCTATATTATTTTCATCTTTATAGACATCTTCCGGAAACAGCTCATGATATGCTTTTTCGTTCGGAATAATATAAGAATCCGGTTTACCCCAAAGTCTGGTTCTGAACAATTTTTCCGGTTCTGCCAATTTATATATCGTGATACTTCCTTTTGCATTTACTTTCTCACCGGCGGTATTTGTGGCTAGTATCTTAAATTCATTTTTGCCGTTCTTATCCGTTTTTTCCGGAATATTAAGTCCGATTTCCAAAGCAGTATAACTCACAGAGACTGAACCTGACGCTGAATGCGTTTCTCCATTAATATCTGTTACATCCGCATTCAAGGAGTAATTAAATGTGGGGAATGATTCTTTTGAGATGGAAGCATCCGGAATTGCAATAAATTTTATTTCAAATTTTCCTTTTTCATCTGTTTGCGCTTTCCCATTCACTATTTCCATCTGAGGGGAATCAGGTGTATAACTTCTCCAGAATGACCACCAGGAGGGAAAACTGGTTTCGCGTGTGACCCTATAAGTTAGTGAAGCATGATCGACCGGATTTCCGGAATATGTTTTCGCAAGTCCGCTAATCGTAATTGTTTCACCCAACTTATAACTGCTTTTTATCGGATCAATAATCACCTCGAATTTAGGTCGTTTATATTCTTCAACAGAAAAATATATCGAACCGTATTCATTTTGAATTCTCATTTGACCATTCAGTACGCCTGCCGGAGCAGTGAAAGTACCGCTAAATGTTCCGTATTCATTTGAAGTCAATTGGAGATCCGCAATCTTTTGTGAATTAACGTCATACAGAACGGCTGTCGTAGTCAGATTCGGTTTAATGACACTTGACTCTTTATACGTTTCAATATTTATTCCTTTGAAATAGATGGTTTGTCCGGGTCTGTAGATTCCCCTGTCGGTAAAGAAATAAGTATATATATGTTTTTCAACAGGTTCTATATAAGGTTTATATTGATAATACGAATAATCAGGGAAGAACCTGTCATCGCCTTGCGTGATATCAAGTTTAAAATTTCGATAATCCGTTGCAGCCTGGACACTTAAAAAGCCATTTTCATCCGAATAATATTTCCCCCCGAAGAGATAATCATATATTCTGGTCGCGTAATTATACTTCTCAAAAAACAAATTTACCTGAGCTCCTTTTAGGGGAGCGCCTGTCTTCCTGTTAAAGACATTAATATCCATTTGTCCATCCTGTCGTTCACGATGCAGGTAAGAGATATTTGTGCTGAAAAAGGTTGTGTAAGCAATCGCGTTACTATCAGATCTGAAATTTGCGTCATCCGATGCAAGCAGTATATAAAATCCGAGTGGTAATGGTTTAATCTCGAATTCAGCTGTATGGTCAAGATAATCTCTCTTTACGGGAAGCGTTAAAATTTCCGAATATACGGGTTTGAGATCTGTTAGAAATTTGTAGGTTTTCTTTTCGGCGTAATCACGCTGATATTTGTAATAATCATCGGGATCGAGTTTGCAAACCCGAAGATTCACATTATTCATATTCTTAAAATTGATTAAACAACGGGATGGAAGATCCGGAAGTGTTGCCTGTTCAACCGTTAACGAAACGTTTTTGCCTTCAATCTGTGCTTTTAAATTAGACGCTTTAGATTGTGCAATCGAATTCATATATGATTTTATAATAGTATCGCAGTACTGAAGAGAGATTGCCATATAATTTTTCGGATTTTTAAGCGTATCATATCCTGAATTATTTCCTCCTGATTTTAATCCTTTCTGATAATAATATTCAGCGTAAGCATACTTCACATCGGCGATTGCGGCAAAAGAGCCCTTGTTACTTTCCAACTTACGAAGTGCAACAATATACAAGCTGTCTTCATTCTGAATAACTGCATTTCTTCTCACGAAATTTAATCTTTTAAGATCCGCGTCGATAAGAGCGTCGGGTTCAGCATCAAACTGATGAATCCGGATTACATCCCGTAATAAGGTCAATGCATAATAATCGAAAGACATTGTATCTTTCGACAAGATTGATAATCCGACAAAATCTGTATAAGGAGAAAGATATTCAACATTACTTAAATCAAATGAAAATGCAGGTTCTGTCAAACCAGATTCTTCATCCATAAAAAAATCAATTGCACGTTGCGCAAGAAAATCATATAATGTCGGTCGTAATTTTTCTATATATTTACCCTTAATTAGAACCGGTTCATACACATCAATTAAGATTGATCTTAACTGTTCGGGCGATTCCAGAGAATGCTGATAATTAACAATTGCCTCCTGAACAAGTTTTGACATATCCCAGGTTCGTATATCATCGTTCTTAAAATCTTCCGTTTTTGAGCGACCTAGAATTTTATATCTGTTTTGTTTATAATAATTCCAATATACATCAGCCAAAATTGAATAGAGGATGGGCTTGATATTTCCGGATGATGTTGATATATCAGTTTTGAGATCGGCAATGATTTTAATAATCGGATCTGTCTCCAGCCTATTTGTATATTTTGAACGGAAAATTACTGCTTTCACAAAATTCCCGGCATTATTTTCAGATTTAGCGAGATTATAAATTTCGGTCACTTGCTGCATCGCTGATTTTGTCAATCCTTTTTTCTCGAGCGAATCAACGGTTTGCCACAACGCTTCATAATTACGGACCGGCAAAGGAGAAGGAATAATGAGAGGACGCAGGGTTTTGTAACTGAACAACTGAAACGAAAAGACGATTAAAAGAAGCGGAAGAACTGCAGCATTAATTTTATATGATTTCATAAGTTATGGATTGTAAATTTTACTACGTACATGAATACATGAGCCGGAAAGGAAGAGGGTAAAACCGGGTCAAACGCATGATGGATGAACAATGTAGCCGGATTCCACAAATAAATCGGCGAACAACTTCTGCAAAAAAACCAATTTTTTTCACCTAACGATCAGTTTCTTTTTTTCTGAGTTTTCGAGGGTATTTATTTCAATTGTGTAAACACCTGACGCAAGTAAAGAAGTATCAAGAAAATACTTGGATTCACCCTGGTGAATGATTCCTTCGAAGATATTCATTACTTTGATTCCGAGAATGTTTCGAAGAATCAACGATCCTTTAATTTCCTTAGAGCTGTTAACCGGAATGCAGGTTATTCCTTTTGATGGGTTCGGGAATGGCATTTCTACCGAAAACCTGGAGCGTTCGGTCGGAGAGGAAACAGCCGCTGGTTGTAAAATTCTGAAATGCCAATAACCGGCTGGAGCGGGCATCGGACGAACCTGATGTTTTCCGGAATTTGAATTTGCATCTATATAATAATATATGTTCGTTCCATAATTCTGTGAAGGAATCTGTGCACTCCACGTATTAAGGGGAACGCTCATCAATGACATTGCAACAGGTTGGTATGGGAGCAAAGTATCTGTTCGGTAATAAAGGGTTGCATTGGCAATTCCGGAGCGATGTTTAATCAGCGCGTTCACTGCAAATGGATTTACATTATCATACGTATCGGGCAAGGCAGAATGAGAAATAAGTAATGGATCGGATGTTCCCAGATCTTTTGTGATACAGTGAATCGCCCCCAGTGCGGGGATACTTACATTCGAATTAATTCCTACCACATTATAACCCGGCAGCGCTTCACGATAAATTCTTAAAGCTGTCGTATCATATTGTTGCTGATAAGTAGGAACAAGCAATGTTTTATTTACAAAGGATGAATTTGTATATGTCCTGTAATCACCTCCCGCATCCGGATATTGACCGGAACCATCAGGAGGCATCGGAATCCGAATTACTTTATATGGCGTTCCATATATTGAATTATAATTTGCAAGAATATATTGGAGATTTGCTTCGATCTGCGGACCATCTGCCACACCGACAGGATATTGTCCGACAACCAAAGTTTCTTCATTAATTAATTTTATATGCATGTCGATGTGATGGATCACATCATAAGGGAGGGTTGTCATTCTGATATAGCGGTTAATCCCCATAAAATGTTTCATAATCGTATCTACTTCGGCTGGGGTGTGACCTGAATTTTCATTTAATACTAAATTCGAAGAGAACGCTGTTCCAAAACCATCACACATAAAATTCCCTCCGGTATGAACTAAATCCCACGGTGCGGTAGTGGTTTGGTAAAGCGGCGTCCCGAGTGCTGTCGCGACCGCAACAGGAACCGCGTCATCAAGCGGACGGGGTCTGTTATAAATCCAGTCGATTGTAATTAAAGTATCGACATCATTTGTATATGCCGACCAGGGACCGTAATCTCGCGCCCATACTGAATTAAATCCAGGTTCAAGAAAAACAAGATTTGTAAGGGGAACCGAACTTGAAGTCAATGTGCTTTTCACAGCATTACTATCCGTGCAAACTATATATACAGTACATTCATTTTGCGAATTTCTCACAATTTCCGTGAGCATGGATGGGTAGGATGTCCAGGCGATGAGGAGACCCTGAATTTCTTCCCATTCTCCAATCGTTCTGACAGGTGAATCGGGTGGAAGGACGGAAGTTGTTGATACGGATAAAGCGGCACGTGTACTGAGATAATTCCTCATCATATTCTTTTCCGCATCGGTTATTTGATGCGGATTTTGCTGTGCATATATATATATACTTATCAAATTCAGAGAGAACATCCATGTGAGGATCAGGATATTTTTTTTCATTGTTTCTTTTTTAAAAGATCGTGGATTTTATATTTGGCTGCAAAGGCGCGAAGTTTTAATTCCTTATTAATCTTATTTTTGAACCGCATTTTCAATACGGAGTCCGACATCTGCGATACAAGGGAGCGGAGATATCCGCATCGCCTGAATATATTCGAATTGCCATGTGCCGGAATGCGGAAATTTAAAATTTCTTTTGAAGAGGAATTTATTATCCCAAAGGTCTCCCAACCCTTCGCCGAGCCATGTTCCATCGGGTTTTGCCAGCGTACATTCGACTGTATCTTTAGAGAAAGTTCCATCAGGCAATCTGGTGGTAAGAAATAAAAACAAGTTGCTGTATGGATAAGATCCGGTGTTTCTCAACAATATATATATATTTTGGGGCGTAACCGTATCGGCAATATTCACCCGAAAACTTACTTTATTCGCTGCATTCCATTGATTATCCGGAATAGAACGATATTCTTCAAAAACACGATTTTTATCACAGGAGATCAGAAGAGAACTAAGAAACATAAGCACTGCAAAAAATGCAATCCTGCTAATGTGCTTCTCCCAATTCTGATTTCCTAATTTCATGCCGGTTTTGGTTTATTTTCGGCGGGTCTGTTATCTCGCGGGGGACGATTTTTTCTGTTTCTCTTTTTGTGTTTCGATTTTTTCTGATCCATTCTTGTAATACTGTCTTGTCCAACGACATCGAGATATCCCAGAGAAGGTAGTGGTGGTGCCTCTTCAACAAATTCATTAAAGTCAGGAGGAAAAATACCCTGAAGGTTCATTTGTATAATTTCTTTCACTCTGTCAACCGGAATTGGAACCCACTGTCCGGAAGCGCCTCCCCCCTCTTCACCGGGTTCTCTTCGCATTTCTTTATATCCATACCAGAGAAGCCGTTTGAAGATGTCGGATTTCATCTGCACTGCATTTCCTTTTTTCGTTTTCAAAACTGTATTTGAATCGGGGAAATCTTTTAAGGCATCCAGATAACTATCTAACTCATAATTAAGACAGCATTTTAATTTTCCGCACTGTCCTGCAAGTTTCACAGGGTTGAGTGATAGATTCTGATAACGTGCCGATCCGGTTGTAACTGTTTTGAAATCTGTGAGCCAGGTCGAGCAGCATAATTCTCTTCCACAATCACCAATTCCTCCTACCCTGCTCGCCTCCTGTCGTGTACCGATTTGTCGCATTTCGATCCGGACTTTAAACTCCTCGGCAAGTTTTTTTATAAGTTCACGAAAATCGACACGATCTTCGGCAGTATAAAAGAAAGTTGCTTTTTTCTGATCACCCTGATACTCAACATCACTGAGTTTCATAGTCAATTTCAACTGCTCGGTGATGATGCGTGAACGTATTTTAGTTGATTCTTCGAGCTTTTTTCCTTCCTCCCACTTTTCAATATCGGCGGGTTTTGCGAGACGATAAACACTCTTTATTTCGGTCGAATCGGGTTCAATATGCTTTTTCTTTAACTGTAGTTTCACAATCGGACCTGTGGCAGAAACAATTCCGATGTCGTGTCCCGGGTTTGCTTCAACCGCCACAGCTTCACCGACTTTAACACGAATATGCTCAGGACATCGATAAAATTCCTTTCTGCTCCCTTTAAATCTTACTTCAACAACATCAAATTGAGGAGCTCCTGATGGCAAAGGGATATCGCTCAACCAATCGTGAACGCTGAGTTTGTTGCAGCCCCCCGTTCCGCACACTCCGTTATTTTTGCACCCTGAGACAGAGGCGCTACCGGCAACTACTGTATGATTGTGATCATGATCGTGATCGTGCTCTTCCATGGATAATATTTGATGCGAAGTTAATGAAACCTTCCTGATTATTAAGCCGGAAGATCAGCTTTCAGACGCAAAAGGTTCCCTAACCGGATGGAGAGGTCGAGAAAAATCACTTTCCCGTTTGCATTTCTTTCAATGTGATAGTAGGCCTGATTCAATTCGTCTTCGAAAGAAAAACAATTATTAAGGTTGATCATTGCAGGGAATTTGGAGAATGTATTTTTCTCAAGATCATTCATCCTTACCAGGTTTTCACAAGAGTTTTTGATTAAAAGACATTCGCGAAAGATATGAAGTGCATAGTGCAGATATGCTTTTTGTTTCTCGCGACCTGCATCCTGCATGGCATCAACCCATTCCAGGAGTTCTTTCACACCTTTTCCGTCCACAGAACGGAAAGCTAAAACCCACCAATTCCGGAGATCGGTTACCTGATTGATGTCTGAGTCATTCTCTTGAAGCAATCTCCTTATTTCACGTTGATTCCCATCGCTTAACCGAACAACCTGCTCCGCTTTTTCGTGACTTATTCCTTCCTTGTCAACCAATAATCTCAAGAGGATTTCGTCTTCGGGTCTGTTTATTTTTATTAATTGAGTTCTGGAACTTACTGTAGGCAGGATTAAATCAGCCTGTTCAGGAACCAGAATGAAATAGCTGTTTGGTGGAGGTTCCTCGAGCATTTTCAGCAGCTTGTTCGCACCATCTTTGTGCAACCTTTCCGGCTGCCAAATTATGCATATTCTGTAAGGACTCTCGTATGTTTTCAAACTGAACTTTCTCAATAATTCATTACATTCATCTACCGGAATATTGGCCTGTTTGTTTTCCGCCTCTAAAAAATTGAACCAATCGTTGAGATTTTGATAAGGGTTTTCATCAAAAGCTTTCCTCCAAAGGAAAATGAAGTCCGAACTGGCTACTAAATCTTTTGTGGTATCCGGAGTAATCGCATAATTTTTTTTAGGAACAATCGGGAGTATAAAATGAAGATCGGGATGTGCGAAACGTTCATATTTATAGCAGGATTTGCATGTTCCGCACGAGTCGGTTTCACCCCTGTTTTCACAGGAAATGTACTGAGCGAATGCAAAAGCAAGTGGTAATGCACCAGCTCCTTCCTGCCCAAGAAAAAGCAAGGCGTGACTAACACGGCTCTCACGAACCGACTTTAACAAGCGCTCTTTCAGCTCTGTATGTCCAGCGATATCTTTAAATTGCATTCGCCAAAATTAACCATTTCATCGATAATCTTCACAAGTAACAATCCTTTTTGAAGATCAGGGTTATTACGATTAATTTTGCGCGGTTCACTACCCCACCCAACCTCCCCATTTGAGGAGGAGAAATGATTAGTGAATTACATTTAAAATACCGAACTGTGAAAACAATTGATGATTTTAATTTTTCAGGACACAAAGCCCT
>JAHEYM010000071.1:0-1708 GCA_023251595.1 Bacteroidota bacterium | reverse complement strand
CAGATCACTGACGACACACGTATTCGCGCTGCGATTCCAACCATCCAGAGGGTATTGAGTGGCGGAGGTTCTGTGATCCTGATGTCGCATCTCGGCAGACCCAAAAACGGTCCGGAGAATAAATATTCATTGAAACATATCGTGCCGCATATTTCTAAATTGTTGAAATTAAATGTGAATTTTGCGGAAGACTGTATTGGTGAATCAGCACGTCTCGGAGCATCCGATCTTTTGCCTGGTGAAGTTCTGCTGCTTGAAAATCTTCGTTTTTACAAGGAGGAAGAAAAAGGCGATGTGAAATTCGCTGAAAAATTAGCATCGCTTGGTGATGTATATATAAACGATGCATTTGGTACAGCTCACCGTGCACATGCGTCTACTTCAATCATTGCACAATTTTTCAAAGGCAGATGTTTGTTCGGATATCTGATGGCTGCCGAACTCCGAAATATTGACAAAGTCATGAACGCGTCAGAACGTCCCTTTACCGCAATTATGGGTGGGGCGAAAGTCTCTGATAAAATTCTGATTATTGAAGAACTTCTTTCACGCGTAGATAACCTGTTGATCGGTGGAGGAATGTCGTATACATTTGCAAAAGCCATGGGTGGAGAAATCGGAAAGTCGATAGTCGAAGACGATAAAATGGAGGTTGCGAAAAAAATTATAAAACTTGCTAAAGAAAAGAAAGTAAATCTTGTTCTTCCGATCGATTCAGTAATCGCCGATAATTTTTCGAATGAAGCGCAGATAAAGATTGCAGAGAACAATCATATCCCGGAAGCGTGGATGGGAATGGATATTGGTCCGGAAACCATCGCGAAATTTTCTGATATTGTGCAACACTCAAAAACAATTTTGTGGAACGGACCGATGGGTGTTTTTGAAATGCCGAATTTTGAAAATGGTACCCGCAGCATCGCACAATCTGTTGCAACTGCCACAAAAAACGGAAGCTATTCGCTTATTGGTGGAGGTGATTCAGGTGCAGCAGTAAATAAATTCGGATTCGCACCGGATGTAAGTTACATCTCAACAGGAGGAGGGGCGCTACTGGAACATATCGAAGGAAAAATCCTTCCTGGTGTGAAGGCGGTGATGGAGAATAATTAACATATATATAGTTGTAAGTGGTAAGTCGTAAGAAATGGCAAAAAATATAACTCCTTCAGGTGAAGGTCTGTTTAAAAATATTATATCACACGCAAAGGAATACGGATTTATTTTCCCTTCGAGTGAAATATATGATGGATTAAGTGCGGTATATGATTACGGGCAATATGGTTCTGCCTTGAAATTTAATATTCGGGAATATTGGTGGAAGTCGATGGTGAATATGCACGAAAATATTGTGGGAATTGATTCTGCTATCTTCATGCACCCGACTATTTGGAAAGCATCGGGGCATGTCGATGCATTTAATGATCCTTTGATTGATAACAAAGACTCTAAAAAACGATATCGTGCAGATGTTTTGATTGAAGATCATGTTGCGAAGATTGAAGCGAAAGCAGAGAAAGAAGTAGATAAAGCGAAACAACGTTTTGGTGAAGCATTTAATGAAGAATTATATCGTCAAACTAACCCACGGGTTGTAGAATATCTTTCGAAAGCGGCCCAAATTAATGCACGTTTTAAAGACGCATTGGAGAAAGGCGATTTGGGGGAAGTGAAACAAATAATAATTGATCTTGAAATTGTCTGCCCT
>JAHEYM010000423.1 GCA_023251595.1 Bacteroidota bacterium | reverse complement strand
CTGGGGCATCAACTAAATGAAGCTCGGGAGAAAGTTAAAAAGGCGATGCTGGAATATAGTGTGAGAGAAGCATTTATATATGTTTATCCCTACAGATATTGGGTTAAATTGTTCTTTGAAAATAATATATTCCATGATATAAACAGTTCTTACAGTCATATTTTAGATATGGATATTAACCCAACGCCGGATAGTTTAATTAATGTAAAAAGAGTACCGATTCCTGAAAATTGGGAAAAACGAGGATAAAAAAGCAAAATAAAAATGTTGAAACAAATGAAATTAAAATTAACCGTCCTTCTTATTTTATGCAATATTGTCGGCATAAAAGCACAAGTAAATCATCTGGCACACCCCAAAGCCGCGTATTACACAAATTTAAAAACGAAAGTTTTAGCGGTGATTCCGACTGAGGCTGATTTAATCGGAGCTACGACAGGTATAATTCCGGACAATTTTAGAGACACTCTTCTTAAATATGATTGGTACGAAATTGCAAATTATTATTTTTTTGAAAATAAATACAAATCTTATTTCTTAGATGACTTGAACAGTCGCGAAAAAACACAAACCATGATTCAATTTCATTTTACGAGATATGCGGCCGATGGTAATCGGTTCGACCTGAGTTTAGAACGATATAAAGATGATTCAATCCTGGTCAGACTGCCATCAAATTATGAAAATTCAACTACAAAAATGGATGAAGTAAAAAAAGAAGGTCTTCAGACACTGATCGTCCAAGAATCTTTCGGCGAAAAAGAAATGATAAAAGTTGTATCATACAAAAACGGGGTCATGATTTTAAATGTTGAACAGTATCCTGACGCTCCGACAAAAAGATACCACATTGCTTATCTTGCAGTGGAGAAAACTTTTTAAATTATGAATAATCAGGAATCAAAACCGCCGCGTCGTGTAAGATATTCAGGAACTCACCCAAAATCTTTTAAAGAAAAATATAAAGAACTTCAACCTGAGAAATATGCCGATGATATTGAGAAAGTAATTCAACAGGGAAGAACTCCGGCAGGCACTCATCGTCCGATTTGCGTCAATGAAATATTGGAAATTCTGCAAATTGTTCCCGGGAAAGTCGGACTTGATGCAACACTTGGTTACGGTGGTCATGCACAAGAGATACTTAAATGTTTAATTCCCGGTGGGCGACTTTATGCAACAGACGTCGATCCATTTGAATTGCCAAAAACAAAAGATCGGCTTGCTGCATTGGGTTTTGGTCCCGAAATATTAATTACCAGAAAAATGAATTTTTCAGGCATCGATCAGATTGCTGCTGAAGCGGGTCCGTTAAATTTTGTGCTGGCAGATTTAGGGGTTTCATCAATGCAGATAGATAATCCCGAAAGAGGATTTTCACTGAAGATAAATGGTCCATTAGATTTGCGTCTTAATCCTACAAGCGGAAAATCGGCAGCAAAACTATTGAAAACTATTTCTCAGGAAGAACTGGAAAGAATTCTTTTGGAAAATGGTGACGAAAATTATGCCGACATTATTGCAGAAGCACTTATTTCTGAAATTGAAAAAGGAACTATCATAGAAACCACACTGAAATTAAAAACGATCATAAAAGAGACGTTGGATTTTCTTCCAAAAGAAGAGCGGGATGAAACAATTAAGAAATCCTGTCAGCGCTGTTTTCAAGCATTGAGAATTGAGGTGAATAATGAATTTGGAGTACTTGAGAAATTTCTTGAAAAGCTTCCTGATGCACTCGCAGAAGGTGGAAGAGTTGCCATCATTTCTTTTCACTCGGGTGAAGACCGTCGTGTAAAAAAATCTTTTCAGAATTTATTTCGCGAAGGAATATATAGTGAAGTTGCACCCGATCCGATTCGGCCGTCGGCATGGGAAATTAGCAGTAATCCGCGCGCAAGTTCCGCGAAGTTGAGGTGGGCAGTGAAAGCTTAATGCAATGTCAAAATTGCGAAGATCGAGATTATTCTACAAATACTTGATCTTCGGTTTGTCCATTTCTACCGGCATCATTTCGACCTGAGTCTTAAAAGATTCGAACTTTTCTTTGTACTCTTCAATACGAGGTACAAATTGTGCGAATTTATGATCAATGCGGTCGAAAGTATGAAGAAACTCCGTCATCTTTTCCTTCGTGGGACTATACGTTTTCCGCAATGTTTTTAACTCGTGATCCTGCCGGTCGATCGTCCGTTTGAAGCGTTCAATTGCCTCAGAAAATGTTTTATAATAACCTTCGAAATATAATGTTGCTTTTTCAAATTTGTGAATCTGATGTTCGATGCGTTCGAAACGTTTTTCGAGATTTGGTTCTTCACCATGCAGTCGCTCGATAATAACGGTGCACCACCCCATTCCATCACAATACCACTGGGTCATCTCCCGCAACCACGAAACCGATTGATCGTATCGATTGGGAATATTAAATACCTCGTTGCAAACATCAGTAAAATTCTGGGCGAGAATTTCCAACTCCATATTCTCTTTCCTTGCCCAATCGAGGGTCCTCTTTCCTAACTTAAACTGTTCGTAATACATGTTCAGTAAAATGCGCTTTATTAATCAGGGTCGTTTTATCATGAGTGAGAGGGAGGAATCTCTCTTTACGAATGGCAAATATAATTAAAATTATGACATCCAAGTGTAAACTGAAATATCCTAACTCTGATCTCCTCTATCCTATGCCGCAATTCCACCTATGGGAAAAGAGAAGGAAATCAAGATGTTAAAGATAATACATATCACTTAAAACTGCAACATTTTCTATAAAATTTTTTATTATCCATCACAAACCTGAAATTTAGTTTACCACGCCCGATCTTCGATCAATGGTACAAAACTGAACTGTCTGAGTTCCTCTGTTGTGAGACTCAAATCGGCGTTCTTCGTGACCCTTGTCATCACCTGAACACTACCTTTTCCGACCGGAATCACGAGTTTTCCTCCAGGTTTTAGTTGAGCAATGAGCTCTTCGGGGATGAAAGGTGCACCGGCTGTAACAAGAATTTTGTCGAAAGGAGCAAATGCGGGAAGTCCTTTATAACCATCGCCATAATAGAGTTTCGGATTGTATCCTATTGAAGGTAAAAAGAGCTTCACCTTATCGAAAAGTGACTTCTGTCTTTCTATCGAAAAAACTTTGGCTCCCATCTCCATCAACACACAGGTTTGATAACCTGAGCCGGTGCCGATCTCCAGCACTTTATCGCCTTTCTGCAGATCAAGCAAGTTCGTCTGATAAGCTACTGTAAAAGGTTGTGAAATCGTTTGGGAAGAGCCGATTGGAAATGCCTTATCTTCGTAGGCAACCCATTCAAAAACAGGGTCTAGAAAAAGATGGCGTGGAACATTCCCAATGGCAGCAAGCACACGTTCATCCGTTATACCTTTCTTT
>JAHEYM010000422.1 GCA_023251595.1 Bacteroidota bacterium | reverse complement strand
GAAAGAGCTCTTTTATATATTCGTGTTTTGGATTTGTTTTCATTTTGCTTATTTTTGGAATAATGCAAAGTGCATAAATTTTACTGAATTTACCATGAAAAATAATCTTGTATGTCCAAAATATCTCTTTTGCTTTTGAAATCACAAATATTTATTGCTGTTTTTTTATTCGGAAGCGTGAACTCCCTGTTTGGGCAGGAGACTCCAACCGTCAATCTCGAATTGATCGCGGATCATCTTGTGGCTCCAGTAGCAGCAGCATCACCAAACGATGGCACAGACAGGCTTTTTGTTGCAGAAGAACGGGGCGTACTTTTAATTATAAAAGATAAAAAAGTAGTACAGGAACCATTTCTGGATCTTACAGATAAAATTGTTAAACTCATGCCTTTTTATGACGAGCGTGGATTGCTGGGTATCGCATTTCACCCAAATTATAAATCCAATGGTCGATTCTTTGTGTACTATAGTGCCGAGGGTGTAAATTGCAATGAATGTAATCATCAGGGAGTAATTGCTGAATATAGGGTGTCGGAAAACAATCCTGATAAAGCTTCTACAAGCGGAAGAATTTTACTGACTTTTGATGAACCCGAGATGAATCATAATGGTGGTCAGTTAGCTTTCGGGCCTGAAGGATATCTATATATAGGATTAGGTGACGGTGGCGGTGCGGGCGATGAACATGGTGAAAGAGGAAATGGTCAAAACCTGAATACTTTTCTTGGAAAAATTCTCAGAATAGATGTCGATAAAGATCAACCATATTCTGTTCCGGGCGACAATCCTTTCGTAGGCAAAGATGCGAAGTCGGAAATTTGGGCTTATGGATTACGCAATCCATGGAAATTTTCTTTTGATCACAATACCGGTGAATTATTTTGTGGTGACGTTGGACAAGACAAATACGAGGAAGTAGATATTATCCGCAAGGGAGGAAATTACGGATGGAGAATCATGGAAGGATTGCATTGCTACAACCCATCCAACTGCGACTCGAAAAATCTTATTCTTCCCGTGAATGAATATTCGCATAAAACAGGAAATTGTGTAATCGGTGGTTATATATATAGAGGTACATCTATTCCTTCGTTGGATGGAAAATTTATTTTTGGTGATTGGAGCGGATTACTTTTCTATATGGAAAAGGTCAACAATATATTATGGTTTCGTCATACCATAAAAATTGCGAATGCGCGTGAAGAAAACCTGGGAATGAATATCAATGGTTTTGCAGAAGATGGGGGCGGAGAAATTTATATTCTCGCACAGCGAACCATCGGCCCGAAGAATTCGACCGGTGAAATATATAAAATTATACCATAATCATCCGTGGAGACGTTGCATGCAACGTCTCTACGGGGGTAGGGGGAGGCTTTATTTCCCGACCGGCTTATCGCTAATCGTCATTTCCTTCAACAGATTCTGTGCACCTGCATATTTGTCGATAATAAACAGACAATAACGAATATCGACATTGATACAACGTTTTTTGGAAGGTTCAAAACTGATATCACCACTCATTGATTCCCAATTTGCATCGAATGCAAGTCCAATTAATTCGCCTTTCCCGTTTAGCACGGGACTTCCGGAATTACCTCCAGTGATATCGTTGTTTGTCGTGAAGCAAACATTCATCGTTCCATGGTCTGCGTAACGACCATAATCCTTTGCTTTATATAATTGTTTCAATTTAGCAGGAACGATAAACTCTTCGTTCGTACTATCTTCCTTGTCCATCACGCCATCGAGCGTTGTAAAATAATTATAATGAACAGCGTCCATCGGGTCATAATCCTGCACCGTTCCATAACTCAATCTCATGGTGAAATTTGCATCGGGATAATATTTTTTATCGGGATGCATTTGTCGTAACCCCGCAATATACGCTCTGTTGGCACGATTCATTTTTGCTTCAAGTCCACGAAGCGTGAGCCGTATTTTGGCAATATAAAATTCGCGTAAAGAATTAACGGTGCGATAAGCTAAATCTTTTTTCAATGCCTTTAAATTCGGCTTCGCAAGGAAATCGGCAACGCTGGTACTGTCACGGAAGATTGATTTTGAAAACACTGCATCGGCATATTTGTCAAAATCTCCTGCGTATTTTGAATTAATTTCATCAAAAATATCTGATTGCTGATCGGTCGGAATATTCTGGTGATACATTTTCATCATAGCTGCCAACATTTTTTTATCGGTTGGCAGATTATAATCCTTGAAATGTTCTTTTGCCCCTTTCTTTAATTCTTCAATCGTCTTATTAAGGTCATCGGCTGTGTGCTTTGGATCATCCAGGATTCCGGCTAAGTCCTGAAATTGAAATGCAAATGGAAATATTTCAGGTCCCTGAAAAATTGCTTCGTTGATATAATTCTTACTCAGATTATATTTTCGATATTCTTTATAGATACTGTCGAATTGCGTCATCAGGTCACCATATTTCTTCGTGCGTTGTGGATCAGCTAAAGCCCATTTTTTGAATTCTGCTTCTTCTTTTAAACGCTCCTGACCAAGATTTCTCCGATTTAATTCTCTTATTTGTCCAATATAAAATTTCCAATAATTCGCAGTTTCTGCATATTTTGCAGCATACTTAATTCTTACACGATTATCAAGATCCATATATTCTTTCATGATCTTGAGTTTTTTATCTCTGATCTGCACAACAGAAGGTGCGGTTTGGTCGAGTTGCATGCCTATACCATAGGAAGTCATAAATCGTGTTGTGCCTCCAGGATATCCAAAAGTCATAGCAAAATCATTTGGTTTATATCCTGCAATTGAAACCGTCAGTGCTTTTTTTGGTTTGTATGGCACATTATCTTTCGAATATTCAGCTGGTTTTCCATCTTTTCCACAATAAATCCGGAACATCGAAAAGTCTCCGGTATGACGTGGCCACATCCAGTTGTCGGTATCTCCACCGAACTTACCGATCGATGAAGGAGGTGCCCCAACCAGACGGATATCTTTAAATGTTTCATAAACAAATAAATAATATTCATTTCCATAAAAGAAAGATTTTACTTCACCATGATAACCTGTACCCTTGGTCGCTTCATCCGCAATCGTTCCTGATATTTTCGCCACTTTCGCGCTACGTTGTGCCTCAGTCAGTGTATCATTCAACTCTTTAATAACTCTATCCGTAACATCTTCCATTCTTATAAGGAAGGTGGCCGTCAAACCTTCATTATTCAACTCCTGATCTCTACTCATCGCCCAAAAACCATCGGTGATGTAATCATGTTCCGGAGAACTGTGCGCCTGCACTGCTTCGAAACCACAATGGTGATTAGTGATTAATAGTACGTCGTTCGAAATTACTTCCGCAGTACAGAAACCTCCGAAATTCACAATCGCATCTTTCAGTGAAGAATTATTCACACTATAAAT
>JAHEYM010000070.1 GCA_023251595.1 Bacteroidota bacterium | reverse complement strand
ACGATAACCATGGAAAATATTCAGGATAAGCAAGCATTGGTAAATATCAAAAAATTCCTCACAGCCGAAGTTACTGCAGCAGACGAGGGTGGCAAGATTAAAAAATCCGGAAGATATTCGGGTTTGAATCCATCGACTCAGGTGACCTGGGAAATACCATTATCAGCAAGAGAAAAGAAGTCTGTGACTTATCAATATGATGTGTTGGTGAGTTTTTAATATTCTTAAAATTGGCCGTGAAATGCTATATATAATTTATTTACAGAATTATTCTTCGAACTTTATTTTCAAAGTATTTTCAATATAATAAGCAGGGATCGCAAAGCCGATCCCTTCGACTCCTTTGCCAACTAACTTTGAATTAATAATTCCTATCATTGCGCCGTCTTTTATGACCAAAGCACCGTCACTGCTGCCAGGATTGATACTCACATCCTATGTATATATATTTTTTCTTCGGCTTTTCTTTTGCCGGATATTATTCCTTTTGTTATGGTTTGATCAAGTTCAATATCTTCGGGAGTTCCAAGGGCAAATACATCGCTCCCAATTTCGATATTTTTTGAATTATTTATTTTAATGGCTTCAGCTTAGGAGTATTAATCTTTATCAGAGCCAGGTCATATTCAGGATATACCCGCACAACAATTCCTGAATCTTTGGCTCCATCTTCAAATAGCAACGGTGCCCAGGAAGGAGAATCTCCTACCACGTGATAGTTTGTAAGTATGAGTCCGTCTTTTGAAATTAAACATCCGCTTCCATGCCCTTCTTTTGTCTTAAGCGTAGCAAAAGATTTTGCAGCATCAGGTACGGAAGAATCTTTTTCAGATTTCATAATTCTCAATGTATCCAATCTCGAAATATTCCTGGGATTTTGTGTTCTTTCTTCTTATAATCCGAATATGTATCGTAGCGTTCATCTTTTGTAAGGGTAGCGTCAAGCATGATAGAAACCTGTTCTACAGCAATATTTTTTTTCATCTAGGTTTTTCTTAGGTGAAGGTATCCTGAAATATAGCCGGTATGATTTTTCATATACATGGTTTTGGACCCAATGGAAATATCCACTATATGCTTCATGCCCAAAAATATGCAGAATAGTAGTAATCTGACATATTTTCCAGAGTTGAAAAATATAGGAGGCCAGAGCAATTAAATCTGAAGCAATAGCTGCGCAATAGCCTGCCAATTTCCCCAAATTATATCTTGCAGGAAAAATGCTGGTACTATTAGTTTTATATCCGTCTAACACTTGCTGAATCAGATATGCAGGATTGGAAATTCGCATAGTGCATATACGAGGATTTACGTCTATACTGTCCTTCCTGCTGTCGGGGGTTTGATTGTTCCACGGATCTATCTTGGCTGGAGCGGTCAAGTTTTCTGTATCGGGAGTTTCGCTGATAAGATGGGCTTTAATCCTGCTTCCTGTCAGATAAACTCATCCCTGAAATAAAATACAACTCAATAACCCTCTGAGTACATTTATCATAGGTTGACTGTAAGGAATTAGCAAAGAATAAGCAACAAAGGGAACTTAATCTGAATTATTTCTTCATAGCGTCCCAACAAGCTTTCATTAAAGCTTTTTGATCGCGAGGTTCTTCTTTATTAAGCACGGCAGGGACATCAATCATCTTTTTATAAGGAGTTTTTAATGCTCCATCACTGATATCAATCACTAATCCTATACCAACCGTAAAAAACAAATCAGCAATTACCGCAATAACAACATCAGTTGTTTTAATGTGGTTTGGTACAGGAACCACTGCTGTTTTATCCCCTGATTTCAATTCAATTACTAATTCCTTTTCCATTTTAAGTCTTAATCCGGGATACTTATAAAGCGTTACAATATTTCCTGATTTTTCTGAATCGTAGGTTTGTTCTGTTATTTTCAATGGCTCATTCTTGCAAGATACCATTAATCCTTTTGGTAAATCAACAAGGATTAGACTTTTTTTAGTTCCTCCCATGATTGTTGCGCAGCTTTGAAACAACAAAGAAGAGATAATACACAAGGATAATAGTTTTTTCATTTTGTAACAGTTTAATTGTTTAGTTAAGCAAGGAACCTCCTTACCGATGACTGCATTAAAGGTACATAATGTTCTGTTGATTTAATCAAATGGGGAGAAAAAATTTTAACCATAAAAGAGGAATGCGGGTTATACCAATTGTCGGATCGATTTAGTCCAAAGCGCTTCTAACTATTACAGATACCGTATCGGTATTACGCGGATACTCAAAGGTAAGGCGTTGTAATAATTCCTTCGAACAACTACGTTAATCAGCCATTGTAATTCAAAAAAATACGCTCACGAAAAGTATTTCTTTTGATGCTCGGGATTTTATACTTTTGTCTAAACAAAAAACTTCTAAACATGAAAAAAACTCTCTACTCTACATTTATTCTATTGTGTCTCGGAATGGCTCCGGTAATGGCTCAGATTACGGTTACGTCGGCTGATTTCGGCGCTGTCGGTTTCACCGCTGCCATTGCAAATGATACGCTCACGAGCAATGTTTCCGCGGGAAGCGCAGGCACTGCACAGACATATCATCTCGACAGTCTACATGCGGATGTGCTCGACACTGTTACGTATGTAAATCCGGCATCTACCCCGTTTGCGGTTGATTTTCCATCTGCAAATCGTGCAAGAGTCATGACTTCCGCTCCCGGAACGTATGATTATTTTATCATAGGTCCGGCAAATGTTCAGATTATTGGCGAGGGAATTCCTGCCGGTGTATTTACCTCTACTTCACTCGCGGCACATTTGACACCACCGACAATTCCAATTACTTTTCCTTGTAATTATTTGCAGCATGATACGGGTACATCACATACATCAATTCAGTTCGACACACTTCTCACAATCACACCCCTTTCTTTCGATTCCGTTAGAATTTCGATCACAACACATTATGATATCACTTATGACGGCTGGGGCTCGCTTTCAACACCAATGGGAACTTATCCAAATACTTTGAGACAAAGACAATTGAATCATGAAACAGACAGCATCTTTGGACATTTAGTCGCCCCTCCGATGTGGACACCGTTGCAGGTAGTAAGTGATTCATCATTGAAATATACCTGGTACGCAAATTATTATGGTTATTCAATGGCTGAAGTAAATATGGATTCAACATTTAATAATGTGTCGAGTGGATCTTACTCCAAGATTGCTCCTTCCGGAATAGCAGCTATGAATGAATCAGCAAATCTGAATATATATCCTAATCCGGTTTCAAATGTTCTTCATTTTAATTTCGAAACAAGAAAATCAGGAAATATTGATATTCGTGTTACAAATATTCTTGGCGAATCGGTTAGTGAAAAACAGATCGCTGTAGAGACGTTACATGTAACGTCTCTACTAGATGTGAAAACATTAACCCCCGGAATATATTTTATTAATATTTCAGATGCGGATGGAAATGTTTCTGCAAAGAAATTTGTGAAGGAATAACGAGAATAATATTTTATATAAATGCCCGGGTAAATGCAGATTTATCCGGGTTTTTTATTGCCACGAAGTCTCTAGGAGACAAAGTTCCACAAAGAGAGCATTACTCAAATTGTCCGAAGACAGCTTTAAAGAGGAAAATTTATTTCCCCCGCAAAGTCGCGAAGACGCAAAGAAAGATATGCTTGGTCATAATGTCTTTGCGCCTTTGCGGCTTTGAGGGCGGTTTTTCTGGGTCAGGCTCAAAAGTTGGGGAGCGATCTGGATTCATAACCCCATTCCTTTTTCTTTTCATAGTCTGCTTAATAAATGTCTGCCGTCCGGAGCTCGTTAGAGATCCCACAGATTGCATATTGAGTTTATGGAATAATAAAATTCTGCAACGCAATCTGTAGGATGACAAGCTCCTCACTTCAAGGGTATGGAGGGGGTCGCGCGCATGAAATTATTCTGTGTTCATTGATAATGTAAAGCGCGCGTCCCCCTCCATACCACCCCCAAACCTGATAAACGCGAGGTTGTCATCCCATCAAACGCGGTGCATTATATTTTGAGTCAGGTAAATGAGAATGCGTTTGAGGGGATCTGTAATGGTTTCCGGACGGCAGAGTTTCATTAAGATTAATCAAGAGAAGTAAATGAAATAACTCAATGTTCGTATACTGCTCCCCAACTTTTGTACCTGACCCGTTTTTCTCATTAATTATCTTTAATCTTTTATAAATTTATGAGATTGCAACTCTTTTCCCGCCCTCATCTCCAGAATATAGATCCCGCTCTGTAACCGGGAAATATCTATTCCAAATAAATTGGATGAAACATTTTCACCTGAAAGAATCACTTCACCCAAAACATTATATATCGAATAAGAAAAGTTTTTGGTGGAGGAATTGGCAGATATATATATGTCATTGTGAGCGGGATTCGGATAAAGTGTGAATAAAGGTTTTGGTGATGAAACCGAGGACACACTCAGCGGACCGAATTTCGTTCCGCAAGGAGTAGTGTTCGTAGCGAAATCATTTTGAACAGATTGAATTCTCTGTTTCATCACGTTTATGCTTGTAAGATTTGTCCCCACATAATCTCTGCCAAAAACTGCCGCTAAATCTAATTTAATTGTATCACCTGCATTAAATGTTGAGTTAACAAATGTCCCGACTTCTCTACGGTCGCCCGGCGGATTTCCCGATGCAGCCTCACTCGGTCCGATGCTTGTAATCGGATCGCCTGCGTACGCGTAATTGCCGCTTGCGAGGTGTGTACTGTCTTTCCATTCCGAAATAAGATAACCATAATAATCAAAATCTTCTGTCGGATTTCCGTGTGTCGAAATATCATTATTATAAGGCATGTAATTCGTCATCGGATGTGTTAAAGAAGCAATTCCCTGAGCAGGGGGATGTGAGCCGTATCCGCTTGGTAAATTATCCAGGGTATCGCCATTGTAATCGTAATAACAATTCAACAGCGTATCGCAGCCTGTAAAATCATCACTATAATAACCAAGATCCATATCTGCCCACAATCCTGCTTTTGTATTATTATATATATTTTGTGAACGGTTGATGATATCATAATGAAGAAAAACGGTGTTCCATAAAGCAGAATCGGGACAATTAAAAGCATACGCCATTGCATGAATTTCCGCTTTTAATTTTCTTCCGCCCGTCTCACTATGAATTCCTCTATCGTCATTAAATATAAAATATATACACTGATCACCCGGAATCAATGGATAATCTCCAAGATTCGGTTCATATATATTATTCCAATTCAAATCGGCATAGGGCGCGAGTTGTGCTGCCTGACCCAAAGAAATATTTCCATTTCCGGGCCAATTGGCGATTGAGGCGGGAGGTGTCCCAAATAAACCGAGACGAAAACTGTCAATAGTGGTTTTATTTACTTTCCAGACTTTATTCCAGATCGAATCCTGAGCAGAGGAATAATTACCGGAATCCATCATCGGTCCTTGCCAATAATCAGTTCCTGTCTGTCTGTATGTTTGTGCTGCCTGATGAAGATATCCGGCTGTGTCGAAACCACCGATCCATAAATTGGCAGTATAGAAAGTTGTTTTACCGGAACCAATTGGCACTTCAAATTGTCCGGTATAAGTTGGCAGATCGGTAAATAAATCTCCTGCCGAATTAATTTGTGCTTTTATATTATTGATATTCAGAAAATCATGATTCTGTGCGCGGAGTCCGGCGATTGAAATGATGAATCCGATTATTAGTAGTGTTTTTTTCATTTTGAGTTTTTTAAATTGGAACGCAGATGACGCTGATTTGGCAGATTAAATATGATTTATTTCCTCTATTTAATGGTTTGTTGGCGACATCTTTTTAACCACAGAGTTACACTGAGTTAATTTCACAGAGTTACACTGAGTTTATCAGACACTGAAATTTAGTTCTGCTACCGTGGTAATTTAGGAAGGTGTTTAATTCCATTTTTTAAAGATGATACATTGAAGTTTTTGGTAAACCATTTTTACATTTTGATAGTTTTGGATATGTTCTGTTATTTTATTTGCCTCCATAATCTTCTCTGTGAATAACTCTGTAGTTAATTTTTCCACTCTTCAGTTTGCTGTTATTTCTTATTAAGTTATATCGAAACTTTGTTCAAGTAATACAATTAATATTATCGGTGAAAATCAGCTCAATCAGCGTCATCAGCGTTCTAATTACGATTTTTTGTTTGTTATGCAAATTTAAGCTAAATCTGAGACTTACTGATTTAAAGTATCCTTATTGTTTCAAGTCTGATTTGCATTATTGATGATCTCATTCGGATTGTGTAACTTGGTGCCCTGTAAGGAATACGTGTGAAGATGAACGAGATCAGAAAAATTGCACTTTTTACCTCCGGTGGTGATGCTCCCGGAATGAATGCCGCCATTCGTGCTATAGTACGTACTGCGATCTATAATAAATTGGATGTTTCAGGTATTCTCCGCGGCTATGAAGGAATGATTAACGGGAGTTTCATTCGAATGGACTCAAGGTCTGTCAGTAATATTATTCAACATGGCGGTACGATCCTGAAAACCGCGCGTAGCAAAGATTTTCTTACGGAAATCGGGATGAAAAAAGCAGCTGATCATATAGCTAAAAACAACATCGATGCGGTAGTTGCTATTGGTGGTGATGGCACTTTCAAAGGCGCAGAAGAGTTCAAAAATTATTCAGAAATTCCGTTTATCGGAATCCCCGCAACGATTGATAATGACCTGTCGGGAACAGATTTTACGATCGGCTACGATACTGCGATTAACACGGTGGTGCAGGCGGTTGACAAGATTCGCGACACGGCAGATTCTCACGATCGTCTCTTTTTTGTGGAAGTAATGGGGCGCGATGCCGGACAGATTGCTATTTATAGCGGGATTGCTTCGGGGGCAGAATCGATTTTGATTCCTGAAACTGAAACGCTTTTGGAAAAACTCATTAATACCCTCGAATCGGGTTGGAACAGGAAAAAATCTTCTTGTATTATCATCGTTGCCGAAGGTGATGAAACGGGCGGTGCGTTTGAGATTGCGAGGAAAGTGAAGGAGAGATTTACGCAGTACGAAGCACGTGTTTGCATTCTCGGTCATATTCAAAGAGGTGGTAGTCCGACGGCGATGGACAGAGTTCGTGCAACCCGTCTTGGAATCGCGGCTGTGGAGGCGGTATTGTCAGGTCAAAAGCATCAGATGCTTGGGATTGTGAATGACAAAATTGTCTTCACCCCCTTCAAAAATGCAGTGAAACAGCACTTACCGGTCGATGCGGCGCTTATTCGTATTCCGGATATTGTTTCTGTTTAAAAAATTGATTTTCTATATTTACAACCGATTTCGCTTCAACATGAAAAATAAATATAGTATATTATTTCTTTCATTTATTTTAATTGCACATTTTATTTCTGCTCAAACAAATATTGTTTGTAACGATTCGTTGGTAGCATCAGTTTTAAAAGGACAATACAATCCAAATCAATTTTTACCGGGAAATATAATTATTCAACCGGCTCTGATCGTTCAGGGAATTATCGGAAATGTGAATCCCGATTCTCTGCATCAATATCTCGTCAGACTTGCATCTTTTCATAATAGAAATACGGGTTCTGATACAATTTCTGTTTCGACCGGAATTGGTGCGGCACGTCGCTGGGCATATTCCAAATTTCAGGAATTTTCTGCTGCAAACCAGAATCGGCTTCTCCCTGCATATATACAGTTCGATGATTCGATTTGCGGAAGCAATCAACACAGAAATACTTTCGCAGTTTTACCTGCAATTGATACTTCTTCGAAATCAATTATTATTATAGAAGCCCACTTAGATAGCCGCTGCGAAGATAATTGCGACACGCTTTGTTTAGCCGAAGGAATGGAAGATAATGGCAGCGGATGCGCACTGGTACTGGAGCTCGCACGAACTATGTCGGCATATTCATTTCATCACACAATTGTTTTTTTATTAACGATTGGTGAAGAACAGGGGCTCTTTGGTGCCACTGCATTTGCATCATATTGTACTGCAAATAATATATTAATTAAATCGGTTCAGAATAATGATATCGTCGGCGGAATTATTTGCGGAAATACATCGTCGCCACCAAGTTGTCCCGGGTTAGATGATATTGATAGTACAGCAGTTCGGGTTTTTTGTCAGGGTGGATATACTTCTCCGCACAAAGCGTATGCAAGATTTTCGCAGTTGCAATATCGTGAAGAAGTGTTGCCGCTTGCAACTGTTCCTATGGATTTTCAGATTTATGCTGCTGAGGACAGGACGGGCAGGGGGGGAGATCATATTCCATTTCGTGCCGCGGGTTTCACTGCGGTCAGATATACAGCTGAGAATGAACACGGGAATGGAAATCCTGCAGATTCTACCTATACAGATAGACAACACACGCATCGCGATATTCTGGGTGTCGACACGAACGGTGATTTATTGCTCGATAGTTTTTATGTTGACTTTAATTATCTCGCGAGAAATACAGTGATTAATGGAGTGACCGCTTCGATGGCAGGAATTGGTCCCGAGACGCCGACATTTAATTTGGTGAATGATACGACAGGACTCACAGTGGTGTTAACTTCCCAGACCCAATATCCGCAATATGTGGTGAGTGTTCGTCGACCACCGCAAAATTATAATCTCGATCTTCTATATAGATATAACGACACGCTTCCTTTCCGGATTCCGAATATTCATTTAGATTCAATTTATTATATAAGTGTTTCGTCTGTCGATACCAATGGGATTGAAAGTGTTTTCACCATCGAAAAATTTGCACATTCGCTTGGTGAAGGTCCCGCAGCCATAAATTCTCTTTCACCAAAATCGGTTGGGGGAATGTGGATTTATCCGAATCCATTCAGAGCTTCAACAAAAATTATATTTGAATTGAACGCTGCACAATCTTCAGATTTAACACTCATCATTTCTGATATTGCAGGCAGAGAAATTGATAAAGTTTTAGTGAACGGACATAATGGGAGAAATGAGTTATTATATACGAATCATTCTCTGAATCCCGGCACATATTTTTGCACACTGACTAGCGATTTAGGAGTAATGAAAACCTGTCGATTTATTGTGACGGATTAATTATGGATTTGCTTCAAACTCTTTTCGTCGATGTGGTGCTGCCACTGCCTTTGCCGCAACTATATTCATATCGTGTTCCACTCGATCTGAATACGGATGTTGCTGTCGGGAAACGTGTGGTTGTTCAGTTTGGAAAACAAAAATTATATACAGCTCTTATTCGTAAAGTGAATGAAAAACCACCGGTAGGTTATGAAGCGAAATATATTCTTTCTGTGTTGGATGATATCCCTGTTGTTTCCGAAAAGCAATTTGCTTTCTGGGAATGGATGTGCGATTATTATATGTGCTTTTTGGGTGAAGTGATGAATGCCGCTTTACCGGGAGGTTTGAAGCTTGAGAGCAAAACGATGATTTCATTAAATCCGGATTTTGATGAAACTTCAATGATATTACCAGATCATGAATTTCAGGTTGTAGAATCGTTGCGTGGAAAAGATGAATTAAGTGCCGATGAAATTTCTAAACTGGTTGGGGTGAAGTCTGTCTTCGCTCTCATCCGGTCACTTATTTCCAAAGGTGTTGTAGAATTGCGCGAAGAGCTGAATGAAAAATATAAAGCGAAGAAAATAAAAGTGGTGAAGTTGGCAGAACGTTACGAAGATGATGATGAGTTTGAGACGATGTTCGAAAAGCTCGACAAAAGGGCGCCGAAACAGGCGGATCTCTTGGTTGCATATCATAAAATCAGGATTGATTTGCAAGGAAGGAGAGATATTAAACAGGATGAATTATTAAAACTCTCAGGCGCTTCATCTTCACTACTTTCAGAATTAGCGAAAAAAGGTATTCTCGAAATCTCCGAAAAAGAAGTAGATCGTCTCTGGACAGAACTCGCTGCACCTGTTCCACCGAAAATATTAAATGATTTTCAAACCGTTGGAATTGCGGAAACAAAAAAATGGTTTGAAGAAAATGATAAAGTGTTAATGCATGGCGTTACCTCATCGGGGAAGACTGAGATATATATACACTTAATTGAAGAAACGATTGCGCAGGGGAAACAAGTTTTGTATTTACTCCCTGAAATTGCATTGACGTCGCAGATTATTAATCGGTTGAGAAAACATTTCGGGAATGATGTACAGGTTTATCATTCAAAACTTGGGAGTCACGAGCGTGTTGAGGTATGGCAGAATTTATTGAAACCGGCACCCTTCTCCATTATTCTTTCCGCCCGTTCCGGAATATTTCTTCCCTTCACCAATATAGGATTAATCATTGTCGATGAAGAACACGATACTTCATTTAAACAATATGATCCCGCGCCAAGATACAACGCACGGGACGCAGCAGTTGTGCTCGCTTCCATGCATCATGCAAAAGTGCTGCTGGGTTCTGCCACGCCTTCACTCGAAAGTTATCGTAATGCAAAATTGGGAAAATATGGTTTGGTGAATATGACCCAACGTTTCGGCGGATTATTAATGCCTGAAATCGAAATAATTGATATTAAAGATGCGACGAAACGAAAATTAATGAAATCGCATTTTTCTCCGCGACTTCTTGAAGGAATTAAAACCGCACTCGATAATAAAGAACAAATTATATTATTTCAAAACAGACGTGGGTATGCGCCCGTGTTAGAGTGTACTCATTGCTCATGGATTCCGCGATGCAAAAATTGTGATGTGAGTTTGACCTATCATAAAGCGACCGATCAGTTGCGTTGTCATTATTGCGGATTCTCTCAACCTCCGCCTACAAAATGTTTAGCTTGTGGAGATGCAACAATCCGTATGAAAGGTTTTGGTACCGAAAAAATTGAAGACGAATTATCAGTCTTTTTTCCCGATGCAAAAATCGGCAGACTTGATTTAGATACAACACATTCAAAACTTTCTTATCATAAAATATTAGGTGATTTCGAGGATCAGAAAATCGATATTTTAGTCGGAACGCAAATGGTGACGAAGGGACTCGATTTCGATCATGTGAGTACAGTGGGAATATTAAATGCCGATAATTTAATGAATTTTCCCGATTTCAGGGCTTACGAAAGAGCATATCAATTAATGTCGCAAGTGAGTGGAAGGGCAGGGCGGAAAAAGAATAGGGGGAAGGTAATTATTCAAACATATAATCCTTCACACTCAATTATTCAGCATGTTGTTTTACACGATTACGCGAGAATGGCAGAACAGGAATTTGCAGAGCGCAGAAGATTTATGTATCCGCCCTATTGCCGACTTATTCTTCTCACATTAAAACATAAAGAAATTCATGAAGTCGAAAGTGCGGCAGCAAATTTTGCATTCGATCTCAAAAAACTTTTTGGTGAAAATGTGATGGGACCACAACCACCGTTGGTAAGCAGAATTAGAAATCTTTTTTTACGCGATATATTAATTAAAATCCCGAATGGCGTTTCCATCCACGAAACAAAACAGAAGATCAGAGAAAAGATTTCCTCATTCCGTTCAACAAAAGAAAACCGCTCGGTGGTTATCAGCATTGATGTTGATCCGTATTGATGGTTGATAGGTTGATAGGTTGATGGGTTGATGGGTTGTTGGGTTGATGGGTTGCCCCACATATTTCTCCGCGCCCGTCAAGGTTTCGCGATTTTAGAAAAGCAGGGAAATGGGGAAAACAAGGGTCAGCGTCAAAAGTTGGGGAGCGAGTCGATTTAATCTGGTCATTTCATTTACTTCGAATGACTAATCTTAAGAGGAGATTACCGTCCGGCAAACGATAGGGATCCTTCCAAACGCATTTTCATTTTTCTAACTCACATTACTCTACAACGCGTTTGTTAGGATGACAATGCCACTCTCATCATGGGAATAGAGTGGGATGGAGAGGGACGCGCGTTATAGTCTTCAAGTACGTGAATTCTTTGCAGCGCGCGTCCCTCTCCATCCCCGAAAGTACGCGAACTTGTCATCCTGCTTGATCGCGTTGCAGAAATACAAGAATTGAAATACTTTACATGCGATAAAAAGCAGGATCCCTGATGATTTCCGGACGGCATGCTTTTATTAAAGTTATTGGTAAAAATAAGAAGCACATTCTTTTGTTCTCAGCCTTGCTCCCAAACTTTTGTTCCTGACTCGAAAACAATTTAGGAGAATAAATAACTTTGAACATGTTTTCGCGCGGATTTCGGAATTCTCGCCCGAAATAAATTATTCTTGCCCGTTTTACTGTAATCCCGTCCGAAATAAATAATTCTTGCCGGGTTTGACGAAATCCCGTCCGGTTTGACGAATTCTTGCCCGTTTTGACGAAATCCCGTCCTAAATAAATAATTCTTGCCGGCTTTGACGAAATCCCGTCCGAAATAAATAATTCTTGCC
>JAHEYM010000421.1 GCA_023251595.1 Bacteroidota bacterium | reverse complement strand
CATCCGAAAATTTTACAACAATTTTGACATTTAATTCAGTGCGATCGCCCTCAATTTTTCCCGCCGGTAACTCAACATTTTCACGGTCTAATGCTTGTTTCACATCCATTGGCGTAAGTTTATACGCTGCTAATTTTGCAGGATCCATCCAAATACGCATTGCATATTTTTTCTGTCCCCAAATCTGAACACTACTTACACCGGGAATTGTCTGCAATCGTTCTGCAATTACATTTTCAGCATAATCGCTCACCTGTAATTGATTTTTTGTATCACTTTGCAACGTGAGTGCAACAATTGCATCAGAGTTCGCATCCGACTTTGTAACTACAGGGACACCGTCAATATCAAGCGGAAGTTGTCGTACCGCCTGGGCTACCTTATCGCGTACATCATTTGCAGCGGCTTCGAGATTTTCATCGAGATTAAATTCTACAGTAATTGAACTCGAACCCATATTTGATGAAGAAGATATAGAACGAATCCCTGCAATACCATTAATTGCTTTTTCGAGCGGCTCAGTAATTTGCGATTCAATTACATCCGCACTCGCACCCGCATAACCCGTTTTGACAGTGATGATGGGAGGATCGATGGAAGGATATTCACGAACACCCAAATAATGATACCCAAGTCCGCCAAAAAGAATAATGACAATTGACATTACAATTGCCAACACCGGACGATTAATACTAATAGAAGAAAGTGTCATCGGTTCGTAGTGAAATTATTTATTTTTCATAATCTTCACCGGTGATCCGGGTTTGAGTTGCATAATTCCTGTGGTAATGACTGAATCACCATCCTGTAATCCGGTAGTGATTTGAATAAACTTATCATTTCTGATTCCCGTTCCCACCTTTTGTGGTTGTGCATACCCGTCTTTGCATAAAAACACCTTTTGTCCTTTTAATTCGCCAATCAAAGCTTCTGTAGGAATCATTATTCCGTTAATTGAATCTTTTAATAAAACTTCAATCTTTGCAAATGCACCCGGAAAAATCTTATAATCTTTATTCGGACTAATTGCTCTGACCTGCAGCGTTCTGGTATTTTGATCAATTTTAGGTTCTACTGCATAAACTTCTCCTCTCGAAGTAATATTCGTGCCTTCGAGTGTAAAATTGATTCCATCACCGGTTTTTAAATTTGCAGAATATTTCTCCGGCACCGAGAAATCAATTTTTACCGGATCCAACTGCTGAAGAGTTGCGATTGTAACTGTAGGAGATATATAACTTCCAACACTCAGATTTTTTAAACCTATCACACCGCTGAACGGAGCAATAATTTCAGTTTTCGCGATCTGTGCTTTTAATAAATCAAATTCAGATTGAAGTGTTTTTGTTTCATTCAACGCAGCATCATATTCTTCCTGACTTGCTCCACCTGATGACAGAACACTTTTTAATCTCACTTCTTTTTCTTCGGCAAGTTTGATTTCGAATTTCAATTTTGAAACCTGCGCCTGTAATTCGGCATCATTAATTTTCACCAGGAGTGTTCCCTCCTTCACCATACTCCCCTCTTTAAAATAAATACCTGTTACACGACCCGAAATTTCGGGTCTGAGTTCAACTTCCTCGTTCGATAAAATAGTTCCCGATGAATATAATTTATGATCCAATACCTGCGATTGAACCAAATATATATTCACGGGAGTTGCCGGCGTTTTCGCAGAACCCACATTGGGAGCAGGAGGTACTTCGACCGTAAAATACTTTATTTTGATCACAACCAGAGCGGTAATGATGAGCAAGACTACAATAATTGTTACTATTCTTTTCATTCTATTATTTGATATTTTCTATTTTCTTCGCGTCTTTGCGACTTTGCAGCCTTCATACTTTTGCTGCGAAGGCGCTAAGGCTCAAAGTCAATGAATTTATTTCTTCTTTTGTATTAAACGAATGCAAACATATTCGCAATCGTTCCTTTCCTGCAGGAACTGTTGGTGAGACAATCGGACGAACATCAAATCCAAGCTTTTGAAATTCATTTGCCGCATTTCTCACTTCAAGATTACCGGGAATTATAATGCTTTGAATTTGAGAATGTTTTTCTTTAATGAATTCTTCACCCTTCAATTCTATAAATAATTTTATATTCTCAGATAGCGCCCTCCGTTGAATCTCCGCTTCAGGCAATAACTCATAAGCAGCTTCAATCGCCATTAAACTGTGGATTGATTTCGCGGTTGAATATATAAATGGACGTGCAAAATTGATGAGATAATCACGTAAAACTTCACCCCCTAAAACAATGGCACCATGAGAGCCCAACGCTTTTCCAAAAGTAACCACTGTTGCAAAAACCTTATTTTCAAGACCATTCTTCACTACCATTCCTTTTCCATCTTCACCATAAATTCCTGTCGCGTGAGCTTCATCAACAATCAGACTTGCACCATATTTATCAGCGAGTTCACTTAATTCTGTTAATGGTGCAAAATCGCCTTCCATCGAATAAAGAGATTCGACGAGAATGATATCATCACCGGTTGTTTCACGCAATATTTCTTCAAGATGATTTAAATTGTTATGTTGAAAAGAAATCTTTGGTGTCCGGCAGAGACGCATCCCATCGTGAATAGAGGCATGCACTAATTCATCATATATAATTCTATTGCACTCATGTCCAACAGCAGCAATTAATCCGGTATTTGCTGCGAAACCCGAATTAAAAAGAAGTCCGGTGTCTGCATTATGAAATTTGGAAATTGTATTTTCAAGATCTTCAAATCGTTTATTATTTCCTCTCAAAAGACGCGATCCGGTTGAACCCAAAATACCGTCGTCCGCCGACATTTTCGCCAATATTAATTCGCGTAAATGTTCATTTCGTGCAAATCCAAGATAATCGTTTGACGTAAAATCGATTAATCCGCCGGCATCGGAGAGGGAGCGCAATAAACCCGCTTCTTTTCGGCTTTCCAAACGTGATGATAATTTATTTGAAATATTATTCATTGCTGGATTTCATCGGTTTTAATCCCAGAATTCTGAACATCTCCATATCCTGATTAAATGCGGGATTAGGTGTAGTTAATAATTTTTCACCCGCAAAAATTGAATTTGCGCCCGCGAGGAAACATAATGCCTGCGCCTCCATACTCATTCCCAGACGTCCTGCAGACAGGCGTACTGCTGCATGTGGCATCACAACACGCGTGGTTGCAATCATGCGCACCATGTCCCAGGTGGATGTGAGCGACTGATTCTCCAGCGGTGTGCCGGCGACGGGAACAAGCGCGTTAATAGGAACGGATTCCGGCTGTGGGAGCAGGTTTGCAAGCACATACAACATCCCTATCCGATCCGACTCCTTCTCGCCCATCCCGATAATTCCGCCACTACAAACAGTTATTCCGGCTTTCCTCACGTGGCTAAGCGTTTCGAGACGATC